>JAFCZZ010000363.1 GCA_019314085.1 Deltaproteobacteria bacterium
TGCCAGGGCGATATCGGAGAGTAAGGGAACACCGGGGCGGTAGAGGTGTACTATGCTCGTCAGGCTCAATACGCCCGTGACGGTGTATGCAGCGGCCACATAGGTAAACCTCTTTCGCTCTGCGCCGTCGGCTGCATTGTGTATCGCATAAAAGAGCATCACGAGGCAATATACCAGGGCAGCGCCTATATAGAGATACAAAATGCCGGTCGCGTAACGCCAGTGAAAGAGAAATGGAAAATATGCTGTGGCGATGATCAGACTTCCGAGGCCCGCATACAGTGCCGGACGTTTCGAAGGTGCCTTATGGCTTTCGAGGAAGATTCGACTAAAGGCAATCAGCAGGGGAGGTAACACCAGAAGGCCCATCGCGTGAAAGGCCCTCCAGAAATCGTTGGGGAAAACCTCTCCGAAGAAGGCCCCCGTTTTTTCAAGAAAGAGCCCGAGGCACAGGGCGGCGAAGGTGATGTGAAGTAGCCGTTTATTCTTTTTTGTGAGCAGTGAGGCAGCAACCGTCAGGCTGATCGCTGCCAGGGCAAAGGTTTCCATAGATAACCCCCTCAGGAAACACGTAACTGATGTTACATCAGCGATGAAGCCCGCTGACATACAATTTCACTGGGAAAAGGCTATCATATACACATCGGCATTACAAGGTTGGCAGAGGGTATGTATCGGCAATCCCTCCGTTGTTGATGCTTCGCCCCGGCCAAAGCCATCTGCTCACAGCACAAAGACTCTGCCACCGACAACTGTGTAATCCTTTACTGACTGCGAAACATCTTACGCACCAAAAGCCCCCTGCGCATACCGCCGGCAGGGCGGCGTTGTTACCGGTATGTCCATATAGTATTCGGCATTTCAGGCTGTTGCCTTAGCCCCTCGCAATCGAGGGTTACGATGGCATGCAATGTGCGTAGTTGTGGGAGATAGGTCAAGTTCAGGGAAAGGGTACAGAGGCGGAAATGAGTGATCATAGAACAGCAGTTGTTTTTCCAGGCCAGGGGTCTCAGCGCCCCGGTATGGGGAAAGATTTTTATGACACGGTCCCGGTAAGCAGAGACACTTATGATCAAGCCTCGGAGACCCTGGGATGGGATGTGGCCGCCATGTCCTTTGGGGAGGACGAGAGGTTGAACCTGACCGAATACGCCCAGCCCTGCATACTGGCGACCGAGATTGCGATGTTTCGCGGACTCCAGTTTCTGTATGGTTTTGACCCTGACTATTTCGGGGGTCACAGCCTGGGCGAATACACGGCCCTGGTCGCTACGGGGGTCCTCCCTTTTTCCGACGCCCTTACTATTGCTCAGACACGGGGCCGTCTCATGCAGGAGGCAACGCCTGTGGGGATGGGCGGAATGGCAGCCGTCATAGCTGCCGGTCTGGACGTGCAAAAGGTTCTGCGTGCGCTTGGGGACCTGCCTGTTGATCTGGCGAATGACAATTCCGCCGATCAGGTCGTTATAAGTGGTGAGTTGAGCGCGATCCCCGAGGCGGAAGAGAGGCTCAGGGCATCTATCGGCGACAATTCCTCTTTTCGGTTTATACCCCTGAATGTCAGTGCCCCTTTTCACAGCCGTTTTATGGGGACCATCGAGGGGCGCTTCAGGGAGGTATTGCGAAACATCGAAACACGATTAGAGCCCGGCAATGCAAACCGGGTGACGTCAAATTTTACCGGTCTTTTCCATTCGAACGACAGTAGCGAGATTATTGATCGAATGGTATCTCAGCTCAACAATACGGTGCAGTGGAGGAAGAACATGGAGGCCCTTGCCGCTACGGGGAATTCCATCTTTGAAGTGGGCCCTGGCCGCCCCCTCAGGGGATTCTTCAAGACCATGAATCTGGAATGCCAGTCCATTACGACATTTTCGGGGGCGCAGAGGGTATTTGAACGGACCGGGGTGTCACAAAAACAGTTGTGACGCTCGGCAGACGATTCTTGGACCCCCGCTTCCTGACGCCTTGTAGCAGGAGAATCAGTGCGTTTCCGACTGCGGGGACCGTTCTCATCAGAGAACGGGTGAACGCGTGATGAGCCCCCTCAATTTTTCAGGAGAACAGGTACAATATGGATTTCAATCTTACCGATGATCAGCAGATGTATGTGGAGACAATCCGGAAATTTGTCAAAAACGAGATAACGCCTGACGTTATGGAGCGGGAACAGGCGCATGCCTTTCCCCTCGACACAATTGAAAAGGCGTGGAAGATCGGCCTTATGAATCTCTCCATCCCCGAATCGGTGAAGGGGTTTGAGGTGGATATCGTTTCGTCGGCATTGATTGTCAAGGAACTGTCCTATGGCGATACCGGCATCTCCACATCGGTGATGTGCAATGATCTGGCGAACATCGTGATTGCCCAGCATGGAACGGAGGAGCAGAAAGATGCCTTTCTCCAACCTTTTATCGAGGCCCCCATCGTTTCGGCCTTCTGTCTGACCGAGCCCGGCGCAGGCTCCGATAATTCCGCAATGACGACCTTCATCCGGAAGGGAGAAGACGGACGGTACGTTCTCAACGGGGAGAAATGTTTCATCACCAATGCCTCGTATGCGTCACAGTTTACCGTCTTCTGCAAGGCGGGAAGCCCCGGTGGCCTCATGATGGCCTGTGTTATTATCCCGCAGAGCTCCCTGAGCGATGCGGATATCGTCACCCAGCCCTCGGGGGGGAGGGAGATCACCCTGCGGGGCGGCGGCAGGATCATAACGGGGAAGCCCGAGGACAAGCTCGGGCAGCGCCTGTCAAATACGGCGACGGTGACCTTCGAGGATGTTGTCCTTGAGGATTATCAAATCATTGGAAACAGGAGGCTCGGCTTCAGATATGCCGTCGACGTCCTCGATTATGCGAGGCCCATGGTGGCGGCGATCGGTGTCGGTCTTGCGAAGAGGGCCTTCGATATTACGCTGGAATACACGAAGGAACGTAAACAGTTTGGACAGAGGATCTGCGATCTCCCGGTAGCGCGCGATACGCTGGTGGAGATGT
>JAFCZZ010000364.1 GCA_019314085.1 Deltaproteobacteria bacterium
CGCCGCCACCGATCCGTCGTAATACCGATCGGCTATCTCCTGATATCCGCGAAGGTTGTTCTCCACCTCGATAAAATGGGCATCCAGTCTTTTCTCATACTGATCAACAAAGTTAGGTATCTGTATTCCGAATAAAAGAGCCGCACAGGCAATCAGTATCAGAAAATAACGATATAGTACCCTCATATACGCTCCTTGGCCATTGCCTCCGGGCCGATGTGATTGGTCCTTATTATCAACGATACGAGATGATCCTGAAAACGGTTCCGTCTTATCCAAAACACAAGACCCCGTCTCTGTATGAGAAACGGGGTCTTGTTATAATTCATCCATAGTTCCCTTTCCTTGTCAGTAAAAGGAGCGGACATGATCATGAATTAACGTAACATCAAGATAATACCTCCATCGCAATAATTGTCAAGGAATTTCAGGTGAAGCATAGGCGCCCCTCCCCGGCAGGGAATCTCGCGCATTTTCTCTTCACCTCCCTCAATGAAAAATCATGACACGGACCCGGAAAAGTCGCTTGAAAGTATGAGCGTGGACATGATATATCAGAGCGGATTGTGTGGCCCAATCTAACATACCGTTACTGTTGTGTAATTGAATGGATACAGCGAGCACGATACATATTCCAGGAGTCGGCGCCGCTTGCCTGCGCAGGAGCAGGAGGGCGAGGCGAATGTCAATTTCCGTAACGGCCTCGGGCGAGGTGCGCGTAACCCTTCCGTACCGAGGCACGGTTCGTCAGGCGAAGGCGTTCCTATGCGAAAAATCGGCCTGGGTTGCAGCGCATCGTTGGAAGGCATGCCTCCTCCGTCTCCGCCACAAGAGGCTCATCGCAACTCGCAGGCCTTTCTCACGAAAGAACGCAGAGGTCATCCTCCGGGAGCGCCTTGACCATCTTGCCCGGAAATATGGCTTTTCCTGCAACAGGGTCTCTATCCGGAATCAGAAGAGCCGATGGGGAAGCTGTTCGGCAAATAACAACATTAGTCTCAACGAGAAACTTGCCCGACTCCCCGACCGGCTTATCGACTTTGTCCTTCTCCATGAACTGGTCCACACCCGCATAAAGAACCACGGCAAGGACTTCTGGCTTGAGCTGGGGGAATACGTCGATGACGTGAAGACGCTCCGCAGGGAGTTCCGGCAGTACCGTCTTGATCTCCTCTAAAGCGGCGCGGGCAGGAACGCCCTCCGCCCCCTTTGAGAAAACTCAGGCGTCGAGCCTTTTTATCAGCCAGGCCATGTTCGCGCCCAGCAGTTTCATGGTGGCGGAGGCTGCCCGCCCTGCGGACGGCAATAACCGCGGCTCCCACCTTGCGTCTGAACATACCACCGTTCGCCTTTGCCACCAGACCGGCCCGGTCGATCAGGGCCTTCATCTCGGTGCTCACATCGGTGAAGTAGGTCGGCGATCCCAGGATGATGCCGTCGGCCTCAAGCATCTTTTCAATGCACTCGTTCAGGACATCGTTTTTGACCGCGCATCGCCGGTCGACGACCTCGAAGCATTTTCCGCAGGCCCTGCAACCGTGGATCTTTTTGCCGGACAGATTGAAGGTTTCGGTCTCAATCCCCTCTTTTTGCAGTTCGCCCAACACATACCCGATAAGGATCGAGGTGTTTCCGTCCTCGCGCGCGCTACCGTTGAATGCAATCACCTTCACGTCGTGTACCTCCCTGGATATTGTTAGTGCTGGATCTCAGCTATTGCCTGTCTTCAGCCAATCAAGCGCCGCTTCTCTGTCGCCATAATCACAATGCCGTACCTCGGCCCGGACAACATGACCGGCAACCCGCGGCAGGATCGACAGGAAGCCGCTGTCCGCTACGGCCGCGATCTTCCTGATCTACTGATAATGTCTTTTGACAAGCCGTCTATGGGACAGCAGGGCAGCGAAATCATCCCACCCCGGGAATGACCGCGCAGTATGCCCTCGCCATGCATCAGCTCGTGATTAAGCAACCGTCTTCCCTTTTTTATCCTCGGTCTCCAACGGGCACCCAGTTGCGCTCCTTATGCCCCGTATAGATTTGTCGAGGGCGGTACAGTTTCCATTTTGGATCGTAGATGCTCTCCCGCCACTGGCTGATCCACCCCGGCAGTCGGCCTATCGCGAACATGACGGGAAACATGTTCAGGGGAATCCCTATGGCCCTCAGGAGGATACCGCTGTAGAAATCCACATTGGGATACAGGTTATGGTCGATAAAGTAGGGATCATGTGTCGCGATCTCCTCCAGGTTGAGGGCAACATCGAGGAGGGGGTCTCTGACACCGAACTTCGTCAGGAGTTTATCGGACATCTCTTTGAGAATCGGGACCCGCGGATCATAGGTCCTGTAGACGCGGTGTCCGAATCCCATCAGGCGGAAAGGGTCATTCTTGTCCCTGGCCCGGGCGATAAAGGGGGCGGGGTCACTGCCGCTGTCATATATCTGCTGGAGCATCTCGATTACCGCCTGGTTTGCCCCTCCGTGGAGAGGACCCCAGAGGGCGCAGATGCCGGCGGATATCGCGGCATAGAGGTTGACCCTGGCGCTTCCCACATGTCGCACCGCCGAGGTGGAACAGTTCTGCTCGTGGTCGGCATGGAGAATCAGGGTCACCTCAAGGGCCCGTACCACATCCGGATCTATGTCGTACGGACGGACGGGCGAGTCGAACATCATATTCAGGAAATTCGCTGAGTACCCCAGCTGGTGAGAGGGATAGATCACCCGATGGCCACGGGAGATCTGGTACGACATGGCGGCCAGCGTCCTGAGCTTTGATATGAGCCGGGCCACGGTTATGTTGATCTCTTCCTCCTCCGTCCTCTCGGGGAACTCCGGATAAAAGGCCCTCAGCGCGTTCACCATGGACGAAAGGATTCCCATCGGGTGCGCGCCCCGGGGATACTTCTCAAAGAAGGCGCGCATATCCTCATGAACAAGAGAATGCGTGTTCAACATATCAGAGAAATCCTTCAGCTGGCAGGAGGTAGGGAGACCCCCGTTGATCAGCAGATAGGCGGTCTCGACAAAGGTGGCGTGCTGTGCCAGTTGCTCAATGGGGATGCCCCGGTATCTCAGGATACCGGTTGATCCGTTCATATAGGTGATCTCACTGGTACAGCTCCCCGTATTGCCATATCCCGGGTCAAGGGTGATATACCCCGTTTCCTTCAGGAGCTTTGATATATCGATCGCCTTTTCCCCCTCGGAACTTGTCACGATCGGGAATTCATAGGTCTTTCCTTCAACCGTCAGCTTGGCCGTCTCGCCCATAGAATAGTACCTCGATTTAATGGAATAAGCCGTGCTCTATAGCAGATTTGAATGATATTTACCAATCCATACCGTCATTCGTCTTTCAAACGTTCGCCTGCTGTATGGTGTGGGTGGGGTACGTCTTGGATATGCCCGGTCAATGACCACCGCCCGATGCCATCATTTCATCTTTTCAGGCGGCCGCCGTTCGGGGACATAGGCGTGGGGGATCTTCCCTTCAATCCATTCCTTTGAAACGTAAAGATTGCAGTAGCGACTGCCATACTCCTTCACATCCGGGGCCCGGTAGACACAGGGGCAGATGATATCCCTGTCGTGCTCCCTCTCGCCGGAGGCGAGCCTGCAGGGACAGGCCATGTATCCATACCGGTTCCGGTTGGTAATGAGGGCCTCGATCAGTTCGGTTGTACGCTCCCTGTCCCCGCTGAAATAATATCCCTTTGCCTCCTGGGATTTTTGCAGCATTTCAAAGAGCTCCTTTACCTCCATCATAATCCCAATGCCTCCCGTATCTTCTCCTCCTTGAAACCCACAATGACGGTATCACCGATGATAATGGTAGGGAAGGAACAGAGGGGATTCAACCTTCTGATATCTTCAAGGATCGCCTCCCGTTCTTCTCCTCTCAGCAGATCCACATCAACAAAATCATACCGGATGTTACAATCGCCCAAAAATTTCTTCGTGGCCTTGCAGTGACTGCAGGTACTCAGCGTATACAGTTTAACCTCTTTTTCAGGTGACATGGTGGTCTCCTCTCGCCATATACAGTGGGGGACAGGATCGCGGCTCCACTCTACCCGGGCAATAGTCGAGACTGCAGCTTCGCTCTTTTCCACGCTCTGATACCGGTGGTCACAAGA
>JAFCZZ010000365.1 GCA_019314085.1 Deltaproteobacteria bacterium
GATGATGACCAGGCTGCAGGTGATCGATGACCAGCCCGGACGCTCTCGCTCGCTGGACCCACACATCCAGAATAAGAGCGTTCCGTGTAATCGAGCGTGGCTGTGTGGGCCAGCTTCGCTCGTGCGCGCCTCGTCGCTCCGGCTGATAACGTACATTGATGCAAACCTGTGTCTTGGGATGACCATCTTTTTTATATAACATCACTCCATTGGTCCTTGTTCTGATGGCGGAGACATGGTTTACATAATGTCCGTTATCATCCGGAGCTCCTCGGCGGAGACCAGCCGCCGCCGCACAGCGGCGTCGTGAAGAATCATTCCGCCGGCGCCAGGCGCCGTCGCGAAGAATCATTCGGCCACCTTCGGCGGCCGGAGATCCTCGACCTCGATCTTTTATCTTGACTCGACCGATCACCAGCTCCATCATGGCCCCGACTGGAGCCTACTGACGCTGACAATTGGACCGATGGCTCCAGTCAAGAGAAATCGAACCATAGGCGTCGGGAGGCTCCTGTTGAAATCTACACCGCGCTCCACCACATCATCGCCCTTTCTTCTTATTGACAAACTTCCGGATGGCCACGGTCTGCAGCTCCTGCAAGCTGCAATCCGAAAACCACTGTCAGAGCTCCTTAAAATCAAGGGGTCGCCGGGTGCCGATCGGAGAGCTGTAGCCTGGCCAAAAAACTATCTCTTCTGGCGAACATGGGCTGCTGCAACGATCTACTTCACTGGCTGCCGACCTGGCCAGCTCGCAGCGCTCAGCTCAAAACACTGGCTCCTGCGGGAGCCGCTCCGCTCCGATCCTGTCGGCTGGCCAAAGCACGCCATCATCCTCACCTTGCCACCTCACAAAAGAGGCTACGGCCGCCGAATCCCGATCACCGACCAGCACTACTTCCGGATGACAAAGCTCGCGATTAACAGCCGCCGGTCCGACCAGCCGCTATACCCAGGCTGCTACCGGTCGATCTACCGGGCAATCCGCGCGCTCAGCGGACACCGAGTCTCGCCTCGAGCTTTGCGCCACAATTTTGCCACCTGGTGGATTCAACAAACCCGCGATGCCCGTCTCGTGCAGTACCTTCTTGGCCATTCCGACATCAACTCGACCATGATCTACGTTTCGGTCGATACACAGGCCATCCTCCGCGGAGCGCTCGATCACGCCCAAATTACTTCTGGCGGCAAGATGCCTGTCAGGGTTACAATAAAGTCTGACACCGCAACCTAATGGAGGACAACGTGAACCCGAGACGACCACCGATACCAACTCTCGAACTCCTCGAGGTTCTGGACCTGCTTGAATATTTTTTCTTCTCCGACGATGCCTGGCCAGCGATGGCCACCGCGATCGCAGCCACCTTCCCAAAGAGCGAATTCAAACCCCGGACTCTGGCCATCCGGAAGCTGCTCGCTGCCTATATCAAGTTCAAACCCTTCTCAGACCGGCTCCGGGTCTGGCACCATGAAGATCCTCACCTACTCGTCTGTCCGGAGGAAGATGTTCTCTCGATCCGCCAGCAAATATCCGAGCTCGAAGCCCAGCTCAAACCCAAATCATCCTCAAATTGATGGAGGTCTATCATGCCACTGAATCGGAAACAACGACGTGCTCGTAGACTCAGCCCGGCAGAACGAAGAGCCTGCCAGCGCTTCTTGCCGCTCCGCGGCGAAGCGCCACCAGGCGATCACTCCACACCGACCGGCCGCCGCAATCCAAAACGAGAACGACCTTCAAATGTCGACGCCGTAGGTGAAGGTCGGCACGATTGAATCCGCCAGCCGATCAGATGGAACTCTTCCTTGCACCAGTCATCCGGATCAGCTTCGATCTCGGCTTCGTCATGATCCCGATCAGACTCCTGCAGGATGCCACCATCACAGCCAGCCAGCTCAAGGTCATGGCCGCTCTGATGAAATTCTGCCACGCCGGCCGACAGTACTGCTTCCCCAAGATCGAGACCATCGCTCGGGTGACATCGATGTCACGCCGGCAAACCGTCCGGGTCCTTCACGCACTCTGCGATCGCCGGCTCATCAACATCAGCTACCAGCACAACCGCCCGAACATCTACTGGTTGAAAATCGACTGGGAGTCACTGGAAGAGAAAAAGGCCGCGAAAGCCATCCGCGACCTCTTTCCGAAACCGAACCTCAGGAGCAACAACATCGCTTCCTGATCACCACCCTCAGGCCACCTTTGGCCTGGGGGTTCTCTTTCTCACCGGGCGCGAGCGCCCTT
Source organism: Deltaproteobacteria bacterium (assembly GCA_019314085.1). The sequence continues at coordinate 2,246 of JAFCZZ010000365.1, forward strand.
CCTCGATTGAAGCTATACATCGACACCTGATCAGTCAATGGAGATTTCCACACTGTCAACATGATTATGGTAACTTCTTCTGTTTGAATCTAATCTATTATGGGTGACACGGATGTCACCCCAGAGACGGCTCTCACGTGACACTGATGTCACCCCGGGGTGTCACCGCTGTCACCTGCACATCTGGGCCCAGACTGACAGATCCTGTCAGTGAGAATTCGATGAATACCAGCCGCCACATCCTGACCAGATACCTCGAGTCTCCCAACCCGGGCAAACTCATCCGGATCGACATCACCGAGATTGACTGCAATCACTCCGCCAAGCCATACCGACACCCACCTACCATCGAGATCGTCGCTTACACGCCTCCGGAGCCAGACCAGCGCCCTGATCAGCTCCCAGACCCAGACATCCTGCTCTGCAGTCCGACTATCGATGACCACCCGGCCGTTGAGGCCTCCGACGTCGTCGATCGCTATTCAGAGATCCAGCATGATCAGTGGATCGTTCTCGACCGGCCGGAGATTGATGACCAGGCCGCAGATGATCGACAAGATCGGTGATTGTCGATCGGCCGCTGATGATGACCAGGCCGCAGATGATCGACAAGATCGGTGATTGTTGAAGGGCTGCAGATGATGACCAGGCTGCAGGTGATCGATGACCAGCCCGGACGCTCTCGCTCGCTGGACCCACACATCCAGAATAAGAGCGTTCCGTGTAATCGAGCGTGGCTGTGTGGGCCAGC
>JAFCZZ010000366.1 GCA_019314085.1 Deltaproteobacteria bacterium
CCGAATCCAGAAAGGCCGTGAGCAATCACGGCCTTTCTTATTTTTAAGACAAAGGTAGGAATGACATGTACAGCCCATCGTTTCAGACATTTGAAAAACTCGCGCGGGAGGGAAACCTGATCCCCGTCTACCGGGAGATCCTGGCCGACACGGAGACCCCTGTCTCGGTCCTGATGAAACTGCGCTCGAAATCGCACGCCTTTCTCCTGGAGAGCGTGGAAGGGGGCGAGAAGTGGGGCCGCTACACCTTTCTCGGGGCCGATCCCCGCGTGATCTTCAGTGTCAACGGGGCAGAGGTCCTGATCCAGGAAGAGGGAAAGACAGATAGCCATGAACATGGCGGAGACCCCCTGCGGTTTCTGAGAGAGCTGATGGCGCGCTACCAGCCCGTTCACGTGGAGGGCCTCCCGCGGTTCTACGGCGGCGCCGTGGGATTCCTCGGCTACGACATGGTTCGCTATTTTGAGCGGCTCCCCGCCTCCGCCGTGGATGATCTGCACACCGATGATGCCGTCTTTCTGGTCACCGACACACTGATCATCTTCGACAACATCCGGCACACGATCAAGATCGTTGCCTGCGCCTTTACCGAGGGGGGAGAAGACCTGCGTGCCCTGTACGAGGAGAGCCTGAAAAAGATCGAAGAGACGGCCGCTATGATCCGGGCCCCTCTTGAGGGAGAAGACATTCTCCCGAAGACGGCGGGCAGCCCCTCCCTGAAGTCCACTATGACGCGGGGGGAGTACAAGGCCATGGTGGAGCGGGCCAAGGAGTATATCGTCGCGGGAGATATCATCCAGGTTGTCCTCTCGCAGCGCTTCGAGATGAGCAGTGGTCGGGATCCCGTGGATCTCTACCGGGCGCTCCGGTATATCAACCCATCGCCCTACCTCTTCTACTTGAGGGCCGACGACCTGACCCTGATCGGCTCCTCACCGGAGGTCATGGTCCGTCTCGAGGAGGGGGTCGTGGAACTCAGACCCATTGCCGGGACGCGGCGGAGGGGGAAGACCGAACAGGAAGACCGGGCCCTCGCCGACGAACTCCTCCAGGATCCGAAGGAGCGGGCGGAGCATGTCATGCTCGTCGACCTCGGAAGAAACGACCTGGGGCGGATCGCGCAGATCGGCAGTGTCCAGGTCAATCAGCTGATGACGGTGGAGCGGTATTCCCACGTCATGCACCTCGTCTCCAACATCCAGGCCCACTTGGCCCGGGGGAAGGACTGCTTCGATGTTCTGGCGGCCACCTTCCCCGCGGGAACCCTCTCGGGGGCGCCCAAGATCAGGGCCATGGAGATTATCGACGAACTGGAGCCGACCCGGCGGGGCCTGTACGGCGGGGCCGTCGGCTACTTCAGCTATACGGGGAACACGGACCTGTGCATCACCATCAGGACCATGACCGTCAAGGATAACCGGATCTTCATCCAGGTCGGCGCGGGGATTGTCGCGGACTCCGACCCGGACGCGGAGTATCAGGAGACCGTCAACAAGGGCGAGGGGATGATGCAGGCCATCAGGCTTGCCGCCTCGGACTTTGAAATAACGCAGAGCAATGGAGAGAAGTCATGATTCTGATGATCGACAACTATGATTCATTTACCTACAACCTCGTCCAGTATCTCGGACAGCTTGGCGAGGAGGTCGTGGTCCATCGCAACGACGAGATCACCCTCGATCAGATCGAAGGGCTGCAACCCGACGCGATCTTTTTGTCCCCCGGCCCCGGTTCACCGGAAGGGGCGGGGCTCACCGTGGATATAATAAAACGGTTTCATACGGCCATCCCCATCATGGGGATATGCCTGGGCCATCAGGCCATCGGCTACGCCTTCGGCGCCGATGTCGTCAGGGCCGACAGACTGATGCACGGCAAGACCTCCGGTGTTATCAACGACGGGAGGACGATCTTCAGGGGGCTTCCCAGCCCCTTTGAGGCGGGGAGGTACCACTCTCTTATTCTGAGAAAGGATTCCGTTCCGCCCTGTCTCGAGATCAGCGCCGAGACCGAGGAGGGGGAGATCATGGGCGTCCGGCATCATGAATATCCGGTGGAGGGGATACAGTTTCACCCCGAGTCGATCCTGACGCCGAAGGGAAAGAGGATCATCAAAAATTTTCTCGATATGAGCAAAGATAAGGGAAAGGAGTACGCAGCATGATCAGAGAGGCGATCGGAAAGGTAGTCGCGAAGGAGAATCTCGCGGAGCGCGAGATGATGGAGGTGATGAACGAGGTGATGGAGGGGGAGGCCACGGATGCTCAGATAGCGGCTTTCATCACGGCCCTCCGGCTCAAGGGGGAGACGGTCGAAGAGGTCACCGGGGCGACGAGGATCGACGCCCGCTCATCGATCATCGTCGATACCTGCGGGACCGGGGGGGACGGGATGAACACCTTCAACATCTCCACGACGGCGGCCTTCGTCGTCGCGGCGGCGGGCATCACCGTGGCGAAGCACGGAAACCGGGCCGTCTCCAGCGGCTGCGGGAGCGCGGACGTCCTCGAGGCACTCGGCGTGAATATCAGCGTCGGACCGGAGATCGTGGAGGAATGCATCCAGCAGATAGGGATCGGATTTCTCTCCGCCCCCAGGCTCCACGGCGCCATGAAATACGCCATCGGCCCGCGCAGGGAGATAGGGATACGGACCATATTCAACATGCTGGGGCCCCTGACGAACCCCGCCGGGGCGACCGCCCAGCTGATCGGTGTCTACGATCCCGCGCTGACGGAGATGTTCGCCGGCGTCCTGAAGAACCTGGGAACGAAACGGGCCTTTGTGGTCCACGGCTCCGACGGCCTCGACGAGGTCACGGTGACGGGCGAGACGCGTGTCTCCGAGCTGAAGGAGGGTATGATCACCACCTACAACATCAATCCGGTCGATCTCTTCGGTGAGACGCTTGGCGGCGAGGAGCTTCGTGGGAGTGATGCCTCGACCAACGCGCAGATCACGAAGGACGCCCTGTCGGGGAAGAACG
>JAFCZZ010000367.1 GCA_019314085.1 Deltaproteobacteria bacterium
CCCTCTCCCCCTTTCATGCTGATATTCTTCGCGCGGTTTATACCGCGTTATTGTTCTGTTCTCCATATGCGGCACCTGCCGCGCCAAAAAAGGCCTCCACATCCGCGATCGTATGGGTGATACGTGCCGACGGCAGTGACGAGACGATATACCGGCCGTACGAGTTTTTCACAAGCCGCGTGTCCAGTATCGCGACCACCCCCCGCTCTTCGCTCCCCCTGATGAGCCGACCGAACCCCTGCCGCAGGGACAGGGTGGCGTGGGGGAGCGCGAGATCGTGGAACCACCTGCCCCCCAGCCGGTTGCACCGCTCCTGGTACACCGGGTCACCCGGCGAGGTGAAGGGAAGCCTGAGGATGATGACCAGACTGAGATCATCCCCCTTGATGTCGATTCCCTGCCAGAAGGTGGCCGTCGCGAGCAGAACCGAATCGGGGGTGTCCCTGAACCACCTGATGAGCTTGGCCGGCGGCATCTCCCCCTGGCTCTTGAAGGGGTAAGGCGTCGTTATGTGCTCGGCGACAAAATCGAGGTGGCGGTACGAGGTAAAGAGGACCAGCGCCCTGCCCCGGGACGCCCCGATCAGCCGCTCGATGACCTTGAGACCCTCCTCCTGAAACAGACCGCCCCCTTCATTGTCGGGTCTCGGCAGATCCCTGTCGAGATAGAGCAGGGCCTGCCGCTTGAAGTCAAAGGGAGAGCCGATAATCCGCTCCTCACAATCCTCGATCTTCAACCGCTGCTTCAGAAAGTCGAAGTTTTTCCCCGATGTCAGCGTGGCGGATGTCATGATAACGCCCTTGTACGGACGCATCAGCCCCTCGAAGGCCTTCCCCGATTCCACGAGGCTGCTCTTCAGCTCGAGGCTGCCGCCTGCCGACTCGGTATAGTAGACCTTATCATCATCCCCTTGACCGATAAAGTCATCCATATCCGCCTCGAAGGATCCGATGTACCCGATGGTCGTCTCGATCCTGTCGCGCAGTTCTTCGTCCTCTGTGGACTGCCTGCGTTTCTCAAGCGCCGTGACCGTCTTGTCCAGCGCCAGGACCGCGCGCAGCTTTTTCAGTTCCTCTACGGTCGAAGCGGGGATGGGGCACACGGGAGAGGGAGGCCAACTCTTCTTTTTGAAGAATGATTCCACCCGTGGAAAGAGGTGGTCGACGACCACCTTCAGCCCCCTCAGCCGGTAGAGGAGCCACGCCGTCCGGGCGTAGGTCAGGGTGCTGCCGAGGACGGTCGATATGACATCTTCGATATCGGGGGCCTCGTCTATGATCAACTGCCGATGGAACGGCAGCAGGCTGAAGTCCGAAAGCAGGTCGTATGTCAGCAGGTGGTGGTTGACGACGAGGATATCCGTGGCATGGAGCCGCCGGTAGTGGCGGTAATAAAAGCAGCGTCCGTAGAAGGGGCACGCGCGCCCTCCGCAGTCCTGAGAGTCCCCACAGATCTCCCCCCAGAATCGTGGCGTGAATGATATATCGCTCCGCTCCCCCGTCCCGGTCTCTGACAGCCACTTGCGGAAACGCAGGTAAAACTTGCCGCTCCCCGCGTACTCCCGCTCCCGCTTGAGGCAGACGTAGTTGTTCTTCCCCTTGAGTACGGCGAACGAGAACTTCAAGGGCAGGGCCTTTTTCAGAAAGACGAGGTCTTTCTTGACGAGCTGGTCCTGGAGGGCCAGAGACGAGGTGGATATGGTGGTTTTCTCGCGCGAAAGGATCGCGGGGATGAGGTAGGCGAAGGACTTCCCAACGCCCGTTCCCGCCTCGATCAGCAGGGTCTTCTTGTCCAGCAGGGCATTCAGGACCTCATCCGCCATCTCGCGCTGCTGGGGGCGGTCCTCATATCCCGGAAACTTCTCCTGCAATATATCAAAACTCGATGATAATGTATCCAGGCTGCCGTCCCGCCTTTCTTAAATCCTGGCCAACCGCATCCGTTAAAAATCCAGTGGGCTTTTTACTCTTTTGACGCCTTGTTCCCTGAGAACATGCGTATAGATCATAGTTGTTGAGACGTCTTTATGCCCCAGCAATTCCTGGATGACTCGAATATCAGCGCCGTCCATCAGAAGGTGCGTGGCGAAACTGTGCCTGAAGGTATGGCATGTGGCCTTTTTCACTATCTTCGCATCTCGCGCCGCCTGCTTTACCGCCTTCTGTAAGGCCGTTTCATGAATATGATGACGTCTTTTTTCATCTGAACGCGGGTCCTGCGAAATTCCCTTCGCGGGAAATACATACTGCCAACCCCATTCTTTCTCGGCATTGGGATATTTACGAGCCAGCGCATAGGGAAGGTACACGAGACCGTATCCATTCGCAAGATCGTTTTCATGAATTATTTTTACCCGGTCAAGATGTTCACGAAGTGCCGGTTTGATCGGCTCAGGCAACAGCGTTATCCTGTCCTTGAAGCCTTTTCCGTCCCGTATCGTGATTTCATCCATCTCAAAATCTATATCGTGCACGCGAAGCCGGAGACACTCCATCAAACGAATGCCGCTGCCGTAAATAAGTTTAGCCATCAATTGGTGTACGCCGCTCATTGCCGATAGCACCCGTTTGACCTCATCTTTTGTGAGCACAACGGGGAGACTTCGCTTTTTCCTGGCCCTTACCGCGTTGATTTTTGCATCCTCAAGAGAAATGTTCAGCACATTTCGGTACAAAAACAGGATCGCATTGAAGGCCTGGTTCTGTGTGGAAGCCGACACGTTCTTATCTACCGCGAGATGTGTCAGAAATGCTTCGATCTCCTCTGTTCGCATATCCTTGGGGTGCCTTTTATTATGAAAAAGTATGTACCGGAGCATCCAGCCTGTGTATGCCTCTTCCGTGCGAATGCTGTAATGCTTGCGCCTCAATACATCTCTTGCAACATCCAATAATTTCTTTTGCTTATGCCCAGAATTATCCTTGACATATTCGCTTTTATTCCCCATAATTCCCTCAACCTATCAGAAC
>JAFCZZ010000368.1 GCA_019314085.1 Deltaproteobacteria bacterium
TTCCCCTCCTCGGTATCGAACAGCTCGGAGGTCATCTCGCTGGGGAAAAAACCCGGACCGAGGGCGTTGACCCGCACGCCGCGCCCGGCCCACTGCGCCGCCAGTTCCCGTGTCATATTGACCACGGCCCCCTTGGACGCGGTATAGGATGCCTGGGCGAGGGTGCCAATCCCGACAAGACCCAGCATTGAGGCGATATTGATGATAGATCCCCGCCCCGCCTCGAGCATGACCCTGCCGCAGCGCTGGGAGCAGATGAACGTCCCCGTCACGTTGATCTCCATGACGCGGCTGAAATCCTCGACCGGCTCCTCCTCCGCGGGAAGGTTCACGGACAGACCGGCATTGTTGACCAGGATATCGATCCGGCCGAAGCGTTCCAGGGCCGCCCGTACCATCCGGTCCACATCATCGGCGTCGGTCACATCACAGGCCGCGGCCAGAGCCTCAAACCCTTTCGCGGTCAGCTCCTCGACGAGGACGTCGAGACGTTCCTTCCTCCTCGCGGCGACGACCACCTTCGCTCCGGCCTCTGCCAGAGCCCTGGCAAAGGTTACCCCGAGCCCGGATGATGCCCCGGTCACAACGGCTACACTCCCCTTCAGACTGAACAGTTCACTCATCTTTTCCATTCCTCTCTCGATGGTATTCAGGCCTCCTGCTGCTAGCATACTTCCAGATTTCTGGCAAGTCCACGACGGAGAAATGGGTATGGTAATTGCTATCAAAATATATTATAGGAAGAAACTTCTTGTATGCCGTTTCACCCTTGGTATCATTTTGAAGTGCCATAACGGGTCGGGCCTCCATCTGATGTGGTGAACAACCAGCGGACGCCGGTAGAAAGGACCTCGCTCACTGTGGAAATACTGCATGTCCCGACGCTGATAACAGCCAATGTTATCCTCCTGGTTGTGACTCTGACCGTATCTCTCGTGGTCCTGAGATGGAATCCGGGTGTGCCGGGGATACCCTACTGGGCCATTGGAAATTTCCTGTATATTCTGGGCTTTCTCTTCCTCTCGGCGAAGGCAACGCCTCACCCTCTTTTAACAATCGCCTTCAATACCTCCATCGTCGCCGGGTTCTACGCCATTTATATGGGGTTTCAGGCGCATCGGGGGAAGGCGGCAACCGGCAAAACCCTCATCCTGTTCCCCCTGTTTTTGATTCTTTTTGCGGGGACCATGATCTACCTGACATATTTTGAAGAGAACGAGGCCCTGCGTTCCTCCCTCGTCACCATGACCATCGCGTGCCTGTGCTTCCTTATCGCCTTCGAGATTGCCGGGATACCCAATTCCAGCCGCACCTTGACCTCCGGATTCGCCATCCTCATGACCCTTCACGGCATCTTTAATCTCATACGTTCGACGGTGGTATTGACCATCCCGGATACGAGGCCTTTCCTGGAGGGAGGAATGATGGCGAAAACAACCTTCAGTGAATCGTTTGTAATGATCTTTGCGTTTACCATCGGATATGTTCTCCTGATTCTGGGTCATCTCCTGGTGCGGCTCCGGCAGCAGGCGGAGGTCGATTACCTGACGAATGTCTTCAACAGGCGCGCATTCATCAAACTCGTCGAAAAGGCAAGGGCCTCCGCACAACGGAACGACTCGGCGCTGTCCCTGATCACAATAGATCTCGACCGTTTCAAAAACGTCAACGACACGTACGGACACGCGGCGGGCGATGCGGCCCTCAAGCACTTCTCTTCGGTAATAACGGACAATTTGAGGCCACAGGATATCCTGGGGCGTCTCGGGGGAGAGGAGTTTATGGTCCTGTTGCCGGATACGGGAAGGTCCGATGCCCTCGATATCGCCGAACGGCTCCGTCTGAAGATTGAACAGTCGGTGGTAAAATTTGAAAAGGCACGGTTCAAACTCACCATCAGTCTTGGGATCTCCAGTGCCCCCCGTGGTGAGAAGACCTTCGACCAACTGGCGAAAGATTCCGATGTCGCACTGTACAAGGCAAAGAGGGGTGGCCGCAATCTAGTGGTGGTGTTCCAGGAAAAGCAGTAAAACCGGGTCCAGTCCCGGAACCTAGCCGCGCTCGCAGGTCTTGTGAAAGTCGATTTCAGGCCATTTTTCGACAAAGCGCGCGAGCCGCCACTCACTGGAGGTGAGAAAGGCCAGATACCCTTCGCCGTCGCGTGCCAGGGAGGACTGGTTTTCCTCCTCAAACTCCTTCAGACGCTTCGGATCGCCGCAGGTCACCCAGCGCGCGACCCCGAACGGAACCTCATCGTACAGTGTGCTGGCCCCGTACTCGGCCCGCAACCGCTCGGACGTCACCTCGAACTGAAGGACCCCTACCGCCCCTAGTATGTAATCACTCCCCCCCAGCGGCCGGAATATCTGGACGGCCCCCTCCTCGGAGAGCTGCAGGAGCCCCTTCTGGAGCTGTTTGCTCTTCATGGGATTCTCAAGCCGTATCCGCCGGAAGTGTTCCGGGGCAAAGTTGGGTATGCCGGTGAATTTGAGGGGTTCCCCCTCGGTAAAGGTATCACCGATCTTGATCGTGCCGTGATTGTGAATCCCGATGACATCCCCCGGATAGGCCTCCTCGACATTGGCCCGGTCCTGCGACATGAAGATGGTGGCGTTGGCGATGACCATCTCCTTGCCGATCCGGTGGTGCGCCACCTTCATCCCGCGGCTAAACGTCCCCGAACAGACGCGCAAAAAGGCGATACGGTCGCGATGCCCGGGGTCCATATTCGCCTGGATTTTGAAGACAAACCCTGAGAAGGGCTCCTCATAGGGGGAAACCTCTCTGGTCAGCGTGGCGCGCGCGGCGGGGGCGGGAGCCATCGTGACAAAGGCGTCGAGCAACTCCTTCACACCGAAATTGTTGACAGCGCTGCCGAAAAAGACGGGGGTCTGGTTTCCCTTGAGATACTGCTCCATCTCAAAGGGGGCGGCAGCCCCCTCCAGGAGCTCTATCTCATCGCGAAGCTC
>JAFCZZ010000369.1 GCA_019314085.1 Deltaproteobacteria bacterium
CGATGTCGGCTACAAGACGGAAGGACGTCTCTATCTGAGGGAGGTTACCGACAGTGATGGCACTATAACGATCGCTGTGGGTGATGATATCGAAGTTCTCGTAGATGGGAAAAAGGATGCCGAACTGATACTCTCGAAAGAGAAGGCCTCCAGAATAAAGATATGGGATGATGTCATAAAGGCATACGAGGATACTGGTACCATACCGGGCACGATTGTACAAAAGGTAAAGGGCGGTCTTTCGGTCGATATCGGGTTCCCGGCCTTTCTTCCCGGTTCACAGGTCAGTACACACCCCGTAAAGGATCTTGACAGGTATGTCGGGGAGACCATGGATTTCCAGATCCTGAAATACGATAGAAAACGAAACAACGTTGTCCTCTCCAGAAAAGCCATACTGGAAATAGAAAGAGAAGAGCAGAAGAAAAAGACCCTTGAGACGCTGGAAGAAGGTAAGATAATAGAGGGCATAGTAAAGAATATAACGGATTACGGTCTGTTTATAGATCTGGGAGGTATAGACGGACTGTTGCACATTACCGATATGTCGTGGGGTCGGATACGGCATCCTTCGGAGAATTTCTCCAGGGACGACACGATAACCGTTAAGGTCCTCAGCTTTGACAGGGAAAAAGAGAGAGTGTCCCTGGGTATCAAGCAGTTGACGGAAAATCCGTGGGAATCCATTACTGAAAAATATCCCGTTGAGTCCACTGTAGAGGGGAAGGTCGTGAGCCTCATGGATTATGGGGCATTTATTGAGATTGAACCGGGAGTCGAAGGACTTGTGCATGTCTCAGAGATGTTCTGGACCAAGAAGATACGGCATCCCTCCAAGATGTTGTCCATCGGTGATGTCGTGAAGGTAATGGTCCTGGATGTAAATCCCGAAAACAGGAGAATATCGCTTGGTCTCAAGCAGACAATGCCCAATCCGTGGGTGGAGCTGAGCGAAAAATATCCCGAAGGAACCGTTATAAAGGGTGAGATCCGGAATATTACGGATTTCGGTATCTTTGTGGGGATTGAAGATGATATTGACGGCCTGTTGCATGTATCCGATATTTCATGGAAGAAGCGCATAAAGCATCCGTCGGATCTATATAAGAAGGGCCAGGAAATTGAAGCGATGGTCCTGGGGATTGATGTCGAGGCGGAAAAATTCTCCCTCGGAATAAAACAGCTCGAAGAGAATCCATGGGAGGCTCTTGCATCTCGATATGCTCCCGGTTCTATTATTGCCGGGAAGGTGACAAATATTACGGACTTCGGTATGTTTGTCGAAATAGAAGAGGGTGTAGAGGGTCTGGTTCATATCTCTGAGATAAGCCATGAGAGGGTTAACTCCGCCAGAGATCTGTATTCCGTCGGTGATGTTGTGTCAGCGGCTGTGAAGAACGTCGACGTTGCCAATCACAAAATAGGTCTGAGCATCAAAGATTCCGAGAAGGCCTCAGACAAGACGTCTCAGAAACAGTACCTGAATAACAGGGAAAAGGTTGTTTCGAATCTTGGTGATATGCTGTCAGGCATAAAGCTCTGATATCGCATGCGCGGAGAACGATTTCCTTTTTAATCGAGGGTTAATGAAAAGACATCCAGTCATTTTGGGGTTTCTTCTTCTTGCGGTTGTCGGTTTGCTCTTTTTTCTGATCCTTCGCCTTTTTGTTTCCTTCGGAGAGGGAACCGGAGGTTTCTCCTTCAGAGACAAGATCGGTGTTGTGCCGATAGAAGGTGTCCTGAGCGATTCGAGAGACACGATTCGTCAGCTGGACAGATATGAGAGAGATGGTGGCATCAAGGCGGTTGTCCTTCGCATCAATTCGCCCGGCGGAGCCGTGGTCCCTTCTCAGGAGATATATGACAAGGTCCTGCACGTAAAGAAATCCAAAAAAGTGATTGTTTCGATGGGATCGGTTGCGGCATCAGGGGGATATTATATAGCCTGTGCCGCTGACCGGATTATTGCCAATCCCGGCACGATAACCGGCAGCATCGGGGTTATCATCCAATTTTCTCAGATAGAGGATCTGCTGAAGAAGGTGGGGCTGAAGACCACCGTTATCAAGGCGGGTCAATATAAGGACGTGGGGTCTCCGATGCGCGAAATGACGCCCGCCGAGAGGGCTCTTATCCAAGGTGTCATCGATGATATCCACGACCAGTTCATCGAGGCGGTCGTATCAAACAGAGGCATCTCCAGGAAAGAGATAGAGCATATCGCCGATGCACGGATATTCACCGGCAGGCAGGCGCTTGAGGCGGGTCTTGTCGACGGTCTTGGCAATATGGAGTCTGCGATCAATATGGCGGCCGATCTTGCGGGAATAGAGGGCAAGCCCAAAGTTGTCTACCCCGAAAAGAAACGGAAGGGTCTGCTTCGGTATATCGCACGTGAAACCATCTCCTCCATCTCAGAAGAGCTGAGAGGGAGTGGTTCCGGCATCGATTACCTGTATAAACCGGGATACGGGATGTGACAGTAAATCGACATAACAGATTGAATTGAACAGCGAGCGCATTCCCCGCTGCTTGCGGTGGGGTTAGCGAGCGAATACAAAACAAATATTTTCCTTAACAATAGGAGATTCCCCGCAACTTGTCGGAGCGAAAGCGGAGATCCCGCTTATACGGGATTGCGGGGAACTTCAATCGTCAGGCGAGTTTATTATGAAATACAATACGATACTGCTCACGAAGGAAAAAGGATATACCATTCTCACTCTGAATCGACCGGATGAGATGAACGCGCTTTCCGTGGAGATGAGGCGTGAACTGCTGCACTCTTTCAGCCAGTTGGAGAAAGACGATTCCGTCAGGGCGGTTATCCTCACCGGGGGTGATAAGGTGTTTTCCGCCGGTATTGATCTTGAGGAAATGGCAACCCTGGAAAACAGAGAGTTTGAGAACTATTCGAAGGTCATGATCGAGAGCCTTCAGAAGATCTACGCATTCAAAAAA
>JAFCZZ010000370.1 GCA_019314085.1 Deltaproteobacteria bacterium
CGGGAGCTGTTCGCCAAAAAAGGCGTCATCCGCGCGAAGGTGGCAAAGGACAAGGAAGAGGAGGGGGCAAAGTACAGGGATTATTTTGAATGGGAGGAACCCGTGGGCACAGCGCCATCGCATCGCGTCCTGGCGATCCGACGCGGCGCCGCCGAGGGATTCCTCATCTTCCGCGTGCTCCCCGATGAGGAAAAGACTATCGATATCCTGGAGAGGCATTTCGTCAAGGGCGACAATTCGGCCTCACAGGAGGTGCGCCTCGCGGTGAAAGACAGCTACAAGCGTCTCCTTTCAACCTCCATGGAAACGGAGACACGTCTTGAAAGCAAAAACAGGGCGGACGGAGAAGCGATCAGGGTGTTCGCGCAGAACATCAGAAATCTGCTCCTTACCTCTCCGCTCGGCCAAAAGAGGGTCCTTGCCATCGATCCCGGCCTGCGCACGGGATGCAAGGTTGTCTGCCTCGACCCGCAGGGAAAGCTTCTGCACAACGATATAATCTTTCCACTCCAGTCCAAGAGCCGCGTGAAGGAATCGGAAGAGACAGTAAAGCGTATGGCGGAGAAATTCGACATCGAGGCCATCGCCATAGGCAACGGTACGGGGGGACGCGAGACGGAGGCCTTCTGCAGGGCGATAGACTTCGGCAGAACGGTCGCCGTGGTTATGGTCAGTGAAAGCGGCGCGTCGGTCTATTCAGCCTCCGAGGTTGCCCGCGACGAATTCCCCGATTACGACCTGACCGTTCGCGGCGCAGTGTCAATCGGGAGACGCCTTATGGACCCCCTGTCGGAACTGGTAAAAATAGACCCCAAGGCGATAGGTGTCGGACAGTATCAGCATGACGTGGACCAGAAGGCTCTGAAAAAATCCCTGGATGATGTCGTGGCGAGCTGCGTGAACGCGGTTGGCGTAGAGGTGAACACGGCAAGCAAACAGCTTCTGAGCTATGTGTCGGGTCTCTCGGAAAAACTGGCCGGCAATATAGTCTCGTACCGCAATGAGGGAGGGGCCTTCTCCTCGCGCGCCGGGCTGATGAAGGTTCCCGGGATGGGGGCGAAGACCTTCGAGCAGGCAGCCGGGTTCCTGAGAATACGGGGAGCGGAGAATCTCCTCGACGCCTCGGCCGTTCACCCAGAGAGCTACCCTGTTGTCGAATCGATGTCGAGAGATCTTGGATGCAGCATTTCAGAACTGATGACCAGCACCGAGCTGCGTGAAAAGATTATACTGAAAAATTACGTCAGCGACACCACCGGCATGCCGACCCTTACGGACATCATGAGCGAACTCGCCAAACCCGGCCGTGATCCCCGTGAGCAGTTTGAACTCTTTGCCTTCACCGAGGGTATCGACAAGATTGCGGATCTGGAGGTGGGGATGAAACTGCCCGGCATCGTAACAAACGTGACCGAGTTCGGCGCCTTTGTGGATATCGGAGTCCACCAGGACGGGCTCGTCCATATCAGCGCCCTGGCCGACAAATTTGTCCGCAATCCCCATGATGTCGTCAAGGTAAATCAACAAGTCTCAGTGATGGTGATGGATGTTGATATGAAACGAAATCGCATCGCTCTCTCCATGCGTTCAAATCCTCTGGAACCGCGCGGCAGACGAGACAATGACACTACCCCCAGGAAAAAGAAGCCCGGCGACAAACCCGCGCGGAGCGAGGAAAAGAAAAAACCATCGGGAAATCCATTCGCCGACGCCCTGAAGGGATGGAAGACACCGTAGTTTTTACCAGGGAGTGGTCCCTGGTTTATTAATTTCTTTTTCACTAATACCGACAGTGAATGTGATGATTGAAAAGATAGTATCCGGCGGACAGACCGGCGCGGATCGGGCCGCCCTCGATGTCGCCATTAAGCTCGGCATCCCCCACGGGGGTTGGATACCAAAAGGACGGATGACTGAAGCCGGGCCGCTCCCCGATAGATATCTGATGCGGGAGATGCCCACCGCCGACTACGCGAAGCGGACGGAGCAGAACGTCCTCGAGTCGGACGGCACCCTGATCGTCTCTCACGGCACACTTAATGGTGGGTCCGCGCTGACGGAAACATTTGCCGAAGAACACGGTCGTCCCCATCTCCACCTCGACATGGACAGGCTGCCGGTCAGTGAGGCAGAGGATGCCCTGAAGGTATGGATTGAAAACAACGCGATACGGGTCTTGAATGTCGCGGGACCCAGAGAGAGCAGAGATCCCGATATCTACAGCGTGACGGCGGCGGTCCTAGAAACCCTCTTCAGGGAGGAGTGAGAAGTACAAATAGCGACTGATTTTAATACAGGAGGTGTCCTTGATTTTTCAAAATCGCAGACAGGCAACTACCACCTCGGGATCAAATTGGGTTTTCCTGTTGTTGACAACTTCCTGTAATCGAGAGATTCAAGAGTAAAGAAAAAGTAGTGGGTTTCTTTCTGTAATCGGCAACGTTCATTATCACCTGCCCACCGTGGCATTAGCAACCAAACTGGAGCGTAACATAATCGTTGGAATTAACATCAAAAAAGGCGCGTGCTCGTGGGTCAGGTGCATAAAATGGTTGTGCTATAATTCATGTTACCAATAAAAAAAGCCGGGCCTGATAGCCCGGCTTTTACAATTAAGTGTTTGTTCTGGGAAGGTTCAGTTATTAACCACCGCCGCCGCCACCACCACCGGTGCTACCACCATCATTTGCATTGAAATACATGGTATTACCTCCTGTGTGGTAAATTTTATAATTCTACTCACTGATTCATGATATCATGAATCTTCTCTGAAGAAAAGATAAATTCGGTTAGATTTCGCAGGGACCTGCCCGATGTGATCTTCATATTTGTAAGTTGTCGAATTTGGTTCTGATATAGGAGTTAAGTTTTTAACAAGATTTGCACTGCCAGAAGTGTTTACGTCATATACCCTCAACCAGACAGGTTTATCGTACATAAACTCTAATTT
>JAFCZZ010000371.1 GCA_019314085.1 Deltaproteobacteria bacterium
CGCCAGGGACGCGGATTTTGTCATTGAGGCGGCGTTTGAGAATATGGAGGTCAAGAAGACCATCTTCCAGCAGCTCGACGCCATCTGCGGCGAAGAGGTCATCTTCGCATCGAACACATCGTCCATTCCGATCACCACACTGGCTGCAGCGACTAAGCGCCCTGACCGGTTTATCGGGATGCACTTCTTCAGCCCCGTTCCGGTCATGCGTCTGGTTGAGGTTATCCCCGCACTGAAGACCTCCGAACAGTCGATCAAGGCGACCGAGGAGCTCGCGGCGAAGATGAAAAAAGAAACGGTCCGCGTGAAGGATGTACCGGGCTTCCTGGTCAATCGCGCCAATGCGGCCTTCCGGGCGGAATGCTTTAAATGTCTGCTGGAAGGGGTTGCCAGCCTTGAAGACATCGACAAGGCGATTAAGCTCGGCCTCAATCATCCCATGGGACCCTTTGAACTGGCAGATTTTGTCGGTGTCGAGATTGGATATAATGTATTTAAGACCCTCTACGAGGGGTATAAGGATCCGAAATTCGCCCCCTCCCTGATCCTGGAAAAGCTTGTCATCAGTGGAGATCTCGGAAGAAAGACGGGAAAGGGCTGGTACGACTATACCTCGGGAGAGAGGAAACCGAGAACGGACATCACGTTTTAGTGCTGGCGGTCCGAGGGCCTGGCCAGGGTGAAGATAAAGACAGATGATGACACAGTCCCGCAGGTCTGCGCTTTGAAGCACAGAGACGGGACGTTGAGGAGGTTGGAATGAGAGAGGTAGTAATTGTTGATATGGCCAGGAGTGCCATCGGCAGGCACGGCGGGACGATCAAGAATCTTCCGTTCTGGGACCTGCTGGGGCAGACGGCGAAGGCAGTTGTTGACCGGAACGGCCCTAAGATCAAGCCCGAGATGTACGATTATGTCATTATGGGACACGTCAAACAGAATACGATTGTTGCGAATACGGCACGGAACCTTGTTATGATGATCGGGCTTCCCGAAGAGGTACCCGCATTTACCGACACTATCGCCTGTGCCTCGGGAATGCTCTCGATCATGGAGGGGTACGAGTTTATCAAAAACGGTTTTGCCGACGTCATCCTGGCCGGCGGGGTTGAATGGATGAGCGGCGGAGAGTATTTCCTCTCCGACACCGACAACCACTCCTTCGGCAACGGCGAGGTAAAACTTTTGGACTCGATCACGAGCGGCGGACCCGGAGCGGCCCCGGTGGAACGGTACGGCAATATCCCCATGGGGATCACCGCCGAAAACCTCGTGGAGATGCACAATATCTCCCGTGAGGAGCAGGATCTGTTCTCTCTGCGCAGTCAGAAGCTGGCCGTGCAGACAATCGAAAGTGGCGATTTCAAGGCCGAGATTGTCCCCGTCAGGTATGAGAAGGACGACGGGACGATCGCGACCTTCGATGTCGATGAATTTCCTCGAAAAGGTACGACACTGGAAGGACTGGCAAAGCTCAAACCCGTCTTCAAAAAGGACGGCACCGTTACGGCGGGAAGTTCTTCGGGGAGAAACGACGGAGCGGCGATCTGCCTCATCATGTCACGGGAAAAGGCCGATGAACTGGGCGTAACAGCGCGGGCGCGGATTCTCAGCTGCGGCCTGGCTGGTGTTGATCCGAAGATTATGGGGCGGGGACCGGTTCCCTCGACCGCGATTGCGATGAAAAAGGCGGGGATGACCCTGACCGATATGGATGTGGTGGAACTCAACGAGGCCTTTGCGGGTCAGTCTCTCGCTGTCATGCGGGAATGGAAGGAGATGTACGGGATCGACGACAAATGGCTCGACGAAAACGTGAACCTCTGGGGAGGCGCGATCGCCCTCGGGCATCCCCTCGGCGCCAGCGGCTGCATCATCACGACCAAGCTGTTCTACGGACTGGAGCGCACCGGTAAGCGCTACGGCCTGGCCACCTTGTGCTGCGGTGGCGGTATCGGAGGGGCCATTATTATAGAACGGCTTGAAGGGCAGAAGGACGAAGGCCGGGAAGGAGGTGCCCAATGAAAGAGACGGTATTTGTCAGCGCGGTGAGGACACCGATCGGAAGATATATGGGTTCGTTAAAAACCGTCAGGGTTCAGGATCTGGCGGCGCATACGATGAAGGTGGCGCTTGAGCGGGCGGGAATAGACTCGGGCGCTCTCGATATGTGCATTTACAGCCAGTCAATGCAGAGCAGTCTGCCGGCAAACGTGGGGCGGCATGCCTGGACGCTGGCCGGCCTGAGCGAGGACCCGGCGGGGTATACCCTGAATACACTGTGCGCCGGTTCCCTCCAGACGATCATCAGTGGCTTCAACAAGATTGTCGGGGAGGAGTATCAGGGGATGCTGGTTGGCGGTGTGGAGAGTTACAGTCTCGCTCACTACTATCTCTTTCATCCGCGGTATAAATTCGGACCCCACAGTCTCTGTTTCAACGATTCGAAGCTGGAACTGGAAACGAACGCCCAGCCGGAAGAGGAGTACGGCGAATTGACGGCGGCTGCCCTGGCCGATATCATCGCCTCACGCTACGATTTCACCAGAAGAGATCTGGATGCCTATGCCCTGGGGGACCATGAAAAGGCCCTTGCGGCAATCGGCGAAGGCCGTATCGGCGGGCAGGTCGAACCGGTGACCGTCAAACAGCGGAAGAAGGAGATCGTCGTGGATGCCGATGAACTGCCGCAGCCCTGTACCTTGGAAGATCTTATGGCACTACCGCCGGACGATGAAGACGGAACGGCGACGGATGCGACTGTGGCGCCCTGGGCCGATGGCGCCGCGTCGCTGATCATGCTGTCGGCCGAGAGGGCAGAGGAACTGGGGGCCACGCCCCTGGCGAAGATGCTCGGCTTCGGGATCGCGGCGGGTAATCCGACGCTCCTTGAGAGAACGACGAGCCGCTCGATCGATAAAGCCCTGTCCATGTGCGGGCTT
>JAFCZZ010000035.1 GCA_019314085.1 Deltaproteobacteria bacterium
CCTCCAAGCGCTTGTAGAGAATCACTGCTAAGCCGATTGCACCGAGCAGTAGCACTGCGGCACCGAGAGTCGTTGGTGTCATCATTCTTTCTTACCTCCTTTTTTATATACTGTTGGAGCGAGCGAATAAAAATGCTTGGTGCACACTAAACTGCACTACCCAGACTATTTCCCCCTTAAGGGAAAATTCCCATAGATTAGGCTTTTATCCTGAATTTTTTGCCCTTCACCGCCCAAGAGAGCAGGGAGAAGCCCGAAAAGAGCGCCAGCGGGAGATTCTGGGTAGCTCCGGCGAAGACGAGGGCTAGGATGCTTATCACGATTGACATGTCCCTGATGCCGACCTCCTGAACGAGCACGTTCACGTCGCCACGCTTCTCGACCAGACCACGGGCACGGAGGGTGTTGAGGGCGTTTATCACGGCACGCCTAGAGAGAACCGGATTCAGCTCCCTTATCAAGTCCCCGGTGGTCTTCGGTCCCCTCTTCAGAGCCATCACCACCCTGAACTCCGACCCGGTTAGCGGTGGAGTCTCGGACTCGAAAAGGAGGCTCTCAAGCCTCAACGGCAACCACCTTCAGATGATGCCGTGGTAGAGGGCTTGGACGGCATACCCTGCGAGCAGACCGACGAGAAACGCCATCATCTTTCTCAGCATGAGAAGAGCCCCGATCCCCATCGCAACCACGATCATCACGCCCACCAAGTCGCTCGGACCCGCAACCACCTTCTCTGCCTCCTGAACCCTCCCGAGAAGCATTCTCCGAACCGCCTCCGACTCCACGATGTACCTCCCGACATCCACCAGTGTCGGAATTGGAACCATGAAGGTGGTCAGGAAACCGAGGGAGAAGAGAATGGCGCTTCCCAAAGTCACGGCGGGTGCTCTCCTCCCGATAAACAGGAATATGAGGGCACAGAACACCAGAGCTACGAGTACCCATGTTTCCACGGCTCTCCCACTTCTTCTTTCTTTCCACCCCAAATAAGATATGCTATTCCAGCGATTCCAGCGATCAGCAGGGCCGTCCCCGTGAGGAGGTCCTTCAAAGAGGTGATCTCCACGCTGACGCTCACCTTGAAAGCGCCGAGCCAGAGCAGGACGATGGAAACAAGGAGGACATATCCCTTCTTCAAATGATCACCCCTATCAGCTTGAGGGGAAGGAAGAAGAACCGCCGCATCAGGGGAAACAGGAGAAGATACCCCGAGAGGAAACCGGGTATCACGGAGTTGATGAGGGTTGCCGAAACTGCACCACAGAGCAGAACCATGGCGAGACCAACCGTGGACCAGAATGCGGTGAGGAACAGCTTTTGCAACCTACCTCCCCCTCATCGCCTTCCTCGCTCTGTACTCGGAGACTGCATACACAAATATGCACCACACCAGCATCGGGAGAACCGGAGGGGCACCGAGATACAGGGCGACCGCCTCGACCGCCGGAGTTGCGAAGAGGGCTGGAACTATCCACTTCCTGTCTCTGAGATGCTGTTTCTCGTGGAGCATCACCGCCCTCCTCTCTTCGAGAGAGAGCCCCTCGGACACCGTTATCTCGCCCGTGAAGAGGTTCACCTTGCCCGGGGAAGATTTCACCACCAGAATCGCGGCAACCGCACCCAGACACAGAATTCCGATTATCGAAATCATCGAACTACCTCGGGATCTGCAGACCTCTTCCCGGCATCTTGTCTCTCACCCAGTAGAATGCGCTGTGGAGCACTCTCTTCTTGTAGAGCACGGCAACGAAGAAAGCCGAGGCGAGGACCATGAGTGCCGTGCGGGTTCCCGAGCCCCCTCCGGAGGGAGGAGGCGGGGTCTCTTCTTTCTCCTCTTCGGATGCGGTCGAATAGGTCACCGGACCATACAGCGTCTTCCCCTGCTTGTCCCTGACCTCCACCGTGAGCGTCGAATCATCGGGGACGATGAACGATGCGGGGTTGCCGTACCTGACACCGTTGACATATATGTACACGCCCGGCACTAAGTTCCCGCTCGCATCGCGGGCTGTGATGGCACCTGCTCTCCCCCTCTTGAGGGGGTTCGGCATCAGGTACAGGGAAGCCACGGTGACCTGAGCCTGTTGCTCGACTCTGGCTCCCCCGACCTCGAAGAAGAACACCACGTCACCGTAGTCCTCCGCCGAAGCGCTCCCCATCCACAGGCCCCCTATATCGGGAATCGTGAACATCCCTATCCCGTTCTGCATCGGAACCGAGAGCGACAGACCACCGCCCGACTGCATCCACATGAGCATGAACATCGGGTCGACGTTCTCGCCGAAAGTGAAGGCTGGCGGAGTCAGGGAAAGGGAGGCATCGGCGACGGTGTTGCCGGACTCGTCGAGCACCCAGAAGATCACCGAGGAGTTGGGGGGGATCCTCGGCAACTGCCAAGCCGCGGAGAGAGGTGGAACGCTGAGGTTTGTGCACTGGTAGCCGTTCTCGCCCTCAAATATCGCAAGCACCGAGAGCTTCCGCTCGGTCACGGTGACGGTGACGCTCCACGAACCCAGTTCATCCGAAATGCCAACCGTGTGCGTACCGGCATCCAAGGTGTGGGTGAAGCTGAACTTGACCGTGGCACCGGCCTCAATGGTTTTGGTCGTGGTCTCCACGGTGTTCCCGTTGATGACCAAGGATGCGGTGAAGTTGTCAGCGTTTTCGCCGGTGTTCTTGATGTTCTCCCAGACCGTTATCTTGAGCGGTGCCAAGCCGGACGTGGGTAGCACTCCCTTGTCGACCCTCTCGAAGCTGGAAGCCGATGCCGGAGGGTAGAGCTGGAGCAGGAGGACGAGGGCACACAGGGCGAATGCTATCCTTTTCATGGGAATTTTCCCAAAGAAGATAGAAAGGTGGACTAAAAAGCTTTTCGGAGGAGCCCGGGGCATAACAAAAGCCGGAATGCACCGATAGGAACGGGTAGGTGAGCGACCCAGACCCCGGGCTCCACTTGATCTTCTACTTCATCAAAAATAAGCTTTGAGGCCCGCCGGTGCACTCCGGGAGGTCGTGTGTGACAGGAGGAGCAAGGAACTCCACACACCGGCGGGCTATCCCCAATCGACCGCAACGAGAGTCCGATGCGAGACCTTGTGGACTCTCCCACAGCACGAGAACTCCCTGCCGGTGATGAGACGGGTTTTCCCGCACCTCGGGCACTTGACCGCTATTCCGTTTTTCGGTTTCATCGTTCTCCTCCATTCAGACGAGCAGGAGAAAGATGGCGGTAAGCAGGGACAGGCAAGAGAGCAGGAACCACCGCCACGATTCGCTCATTTTCTCCTCCTCTTCTCCCGCCCTTTTTTCTTCTCCGGCCACACACGGTGGTCACGCAGAAGCTCACCGCTGAGACACATCGCTCCCACCTCGCTTAATCTTCTACTTTATCAGAAATATAAGTTGCAAGTCTTAACCTCAGCATACTGCTTCTCAAACTCATTTTCACCATCCTTCCCAGAAAGTGCCAAATTCCTAGCGGCATTCAGATCCCTGCTGAAATCGCTGAGTCCGCAAACGTGGCACCTCACAAGCCTGCCATGCTTTCCGTAGATCTCCAGTTCGGTGCCGCACCTGTGGCACCTCTTTGATGTGCCTCCGGGATCCACCTGCTTGATGGGGTAGCTGTGCGTTTCGAGCAGGATACCGAACCTCCGGTAGCACCACTGTGAGTGGAGCCAGTGGTTGAAGGGGGAATACTCCTTCCCGACCTTCTTGGTTATACCCTTCAAGTCCTCCAAGACAAACACGGTATTGTATCCCCTTTCCCAGTACTCGTCCGCGACCCCCACGAGCTTCGATATGAAGTCGCCGTGTCCCTTCTCAATTATTTTCCTTATCTTTTCATAGAGGGCGTTTATTTTTTTCCTGTCCCCTTCGTTCAGTTTCGACGACCTTTTTCCTCTCTGGATAGCGGATATCCTCCGCTGTATCTCCTTGACCCTCTCGTCGACGGGCCTCAGGTCGAAGAATATGTTCCTCTCGAACTTCCCCGTTTCTGGGTTGTAGAGGGATGCCACGTGCTTCCGCTGGTTCAGGTCGATTCCAACATAGACCGTCGGCCTCCTTTCGTCAAAACGCCTTTCGAGGGGAATCGAGACAGACAGGAAGTAGTCCGCACCGTGCTTGTAGATGAAAGCCGGGTACGAGGTTCCGTCGATGATGTCCTCGTAGTACTCTCTCTCCGGACGGGCGACGGGGATGGTGACTTTTGTTCTCGGCTTGAATCTAACCTCTATTGCGTACCATCCTTCCCTTTTAACGAAGGAGTAGTTGCGCTCGTCGAGGGGGTAGAGCAGGTTGCCCATCACCGTGCTGGCGAACCGCTGAGCTAGCAGGTCGAGCAGGCGGGTGTGCGCCCCACCGAGATCCTTATCCCGCCTTGCACGTTGCCAGATTGCTTTTTGAAACTCTCTTTTCGATATCTCAAGAAGCTTCGAGACTTTCAGCAGGTTGCGGTCCATGATCTTCGCTTGCTTTGGTGTGGGCACAAGACGGAGGGTCACCGACCTGTAATCCATTTTTTGATGGCCTCCTCGATAGCTTTTTTCATGTCTCCTCTACGCCCTCCGAATCGTTTAGCTACCTCGATTCTGAACTCTCTTTCGAGGTCGTCGTCAATTGTTACTATCATCTTTCCCATCTTTTCCACCCAAATACTTATATATCTGAATCCTTAAATACTTTCGAGCCCTTACCCAGCGGGTGGGCACCCTAGGTGCAGTTCTACCTAGGGTTGGATGAGACCCTTGAGGGGCTGGCGGCGACACAAGATGGAACCGTCCCCGCGAGAGGGAGGACGTAAAAGATGAGTTCGTCTACACGGTAGACGAATGAGTTAGGCAAGATTCAGGGTTCAGAGAGCACTAAGTGGTAAGTGAACAAGAGCTTATTAGAGTGCTTCTTCTTCTTTTTTCTATTGAGTTGAGATTTGTGTTTAGAAAGTACTAATGGTAATGGTAAGTGGTAGGTGAACTACTTAGAACGCTTAAAAGGCGTATCAAGGATTTTAATAAGCTCTTTGGCGATGACCTCCCCCACCCCCTCCACCCGCCTCAGCTCGGGTTCGGAAGCGTTGAATACCCTCCGCAACGAGCCGAACTCCCGAAGCATCGCCTCCGCCTTGACCGACGAGATGTGGGGGAAACCGGAGAGGATATCACGTTGCAGAAGCCACAGGGGAACGTCCTTCTTCACCACCCTCAGAGGGTAGCTCCGGTCTCTCTCCTTCGCCCTCCGGAGGAGCGAGAAGAGGTACGTGACCGTCCAAGACGCATTCGGAGCCCAGACCACGGGAACCCCCCAGTCGACCTCCACCGAGATCACGAGGGACGAAACCGAGGAGGGGTTCCACTTGGTGAACTTCTGGAGTAGTGAGAGCGGTCCCTCCATCAGGAGGAGGGGGACGGCGTTTGAGTCTTTCATCTTTTTGAGTTCGCCCCAGAGCCTCCCGTCCCTCACGCTGTGAACGAAATCCAGAACCGTCTTTCTCTCGACCAGAAAGCCGGAGGGGACGACGAAGTAGTCTCCGGCTTCGAGCGTGTCGATGGCGACCTCGGCTTTCTCCCTGAGTTTCTCGACCAGCGAGCCCTTTTTGGTCGCCTCTCTGGTGTCGACAACTATCTTTCCCAGCTTGGCTTTCTCCATCTCCGCTTTAAAATCCTCCAAATTCATAGCCACCTCTCCAGAGGGATTCCTTCAACGTCGATTTTCTTCCCGAGAAGCCCCTCCACCCTCGGGAGAATCCTCGACTCCCAGTAGTGCTTCCTCCCCCTCGGGGTGATCTCCGGAACCTTTCCGCCGACGAGGGGTTCGATGACGAGACCGTTTTTGCCGATGTCCGCAATCACGAACTCCACCTCCTCCCTCGGGGGGAAGCCCATCTCTATCAGCTTCCTCAGCGCCTTCACTTGGGGAGCATTCTTCGCCGTGTACTCGTCCTCCCCTCTCACTCCACTCCTCATCGACAGCTCCCCGTCGAACTCCCCCCTTATGAGGCTCTTTTTGAAGGAGGCGAGATAAGCCTTGATCTTCTCCTCAAGCTTCGAGGGGTCGCTCAGGGTCGTCCCCATTATCCTGAAGATGTCCGCCTGAACCTTCGCCACTATCTTCGGCGTATTCTTCCTCACGAGTTCGAAGCCCTTCACCTCCACGACGTTCCCCACTTCGTCGAACAGGACGTACCTCTTCTTCTCCCTGCCCGGAGGGAAGAACGCCCCGCCGAACTTTCCCTTGAACTCCAGAGAGATGGAGTGGAACTTCTCGGGGACCCCGTACCTGTAGCTCAGAATATACCTCAGCTCCTCGTTTATCTTCCCCTCGTCTATCCTCTGGTTCAGGAACACGCTGTCTGTGTCGGAGTAGAGAACGGTGACCCCTCTTTTTTCGAGGAGACGAACCACGGTTCGCAGAATCTCTCTCCCTGTGAGGGTCACGCTCTCCGCCAGCTCCTTTCGGTAGTACCTGCTACCTTTGAACGCCATCGCCCCGTAGACGCTGTTCGCCACCACCTTCAGGGCGTTCTGCTTGATGTCGAACCTCTTCTCTCCGGTCTCGGAGTACTTCTCCTTGTACCTCCTCCTCGCATCCATCAGCTTCTCCACGACGGTGGCGAACACGGATCTAACGTCCTCCCTGAACTCCAGCACCTCGGTTCTGATTCCCCTGCCCACAGTCTCAAGTCCTATGTTGAAGGTCGAGATTATATTCGGGTACATCGACCGGAAGTCGTACTCGAAAGTCGCACCGTGGAGCCCCGGTCTGGGCGAGAGAACGAGGGCACCGGCGGGACTCTCGCCCTCCGCCCTCTCAGCACCGGTGGGGAACACCAAGTTCTTTTTCCTCGCCTCTGCGAGCACGAGCGCATCCACGACACAATATACCGACTGAGCATCCGTGTAGCTCACCCTCGCCAAGTGAGCGATCTCCGAGAAGATCTCGACCAAGTTGAGTTCACGATTGATCTCCCTGAGCACCCGACAGTCCTCAAGGTTGTATTCCCTGAGACGCTCCCTGTCCTCCTTGAACCACCTAAGTATCTCACTCCCCCTCGCCAGCGGTTTTTCCATTTTCTTGCCCAGAATCTCCTCCGAGAGGCTCGAAAGGGAACCGCTCCTGTGCTGGGTGACCTTCTCGTACATCCTCATCAAATCCCCCCAGCAGGTCTGCCTGTAGTCGAAAGCGTAGCCCATCCTCCTCGCTCTGGCGACGAGGTAGGGAAGGTCCCATGGTTTCCCTCCACTACCCTTATGGGACAGAACGCTTTTTTCACCCTCCTCCTCACCTCCGCCCGTATGCTGGAAACTCGGTCTGTGACCGGAGTTGAACCCGACAAGGAACGCGTATTTCTTGCAGAGGATCGAAAACTCCCTGTAAATCTCCTTCTCCGAATCGTGGCAGATGAAATACTCGTTACCCCTCTCGTCCACAGCAGAAATGGACAGGATTCTCCCCTGCGGGTTCTCGGGCTTCGGGAATCCCTCCTCGACGGATGCCTCCACATCGAAGAAGAGCACGTCCGGGGAGGGGGAGTAGGTCTCCCCCGTGTCTATCGTGTACCTCCTCACATATGGAACATCTGCCTCGAAGGTGGGGCACCCGAGGGAGTCCCTAAGCGGAACGACATCCGAGGGGAGGGAGACCGAGACCTTCACGCACCTCTCCCCCTCCACGGTCACCCAGTCGCCCCTCTCCACGGAAACCCACGGAGGAAGGTACTTCTCGTCCGCCTCCCTGACGAAAAAGTAAGGGGAGAAGCCCTCCTCTTCCACCCACTCGCTCCCGATTCTCTTCCTGACCCAAGTCTTTCCGTTTTTCCCAAACCACCGGAGGTTCGTGAGCAAGATACCACCACTAACAAACGGATCCCATATACCCAACCGCCCAAGCGCTCAGCTCTTGCTTCTTGTTCCAAACGGTATCGTATCCGTAGAGATAAAAGTCCGCCAGTTGCATCTGATTCTGAGCGTTCGTGTCCAAAGAACCCCAATCTCCAACGAGAAAATCTGTTCCGCCGTCGTAAGTCACAGTAAAGTAATCGCCGCCGGGATTCAAATACCGCCTCTCCCAGACTGCATTGCTGTGAACGAGTGGATCTCCAGCGAAAACAGCTTTTCCTCCTTCACTCAAATAGTTGCCCCCCCGATTCTTTACGGGAGGTTTCCCCTCCCCCACATAGGGAGCGTAGACGGTGCCCGTCTTGTGGAAGAAGTACTCTATTATCGGGTTGTTGTTCTCCGTCAGGTCGTAGGTCACGCCGTGCCTAGCCAGCCTCTCCACCACGTCTTGCTCCTCCACCCACCAGTACTGCCCCTCCATCTTCGTGGGGAGGGGGAAGCGGGGCCAGCCGAAGTTCCAAGTCAGCATCTGCCACATGTCGAAGCTCTCGTTCTCCTTAGAAGTGGGGATCAGGGCATTCTCACCTTTCCAGTTGTCTTCGATTCTTATCTTCTTAAAATTTGTGTACTTAGAATCCTCTTCCGTCCCTTCGAAGTACCACTCGGGCCAGAATCTTGCATTCGCCTTATCTTCTCCTCTCCCTCCCTCTTCGTTCTCCAGCCACACGTACATGTGCCCCACGATGTTCTCCACCCTGACCGTACCTAAGTTATACACCCTGAGTTTGAGATAAAAATGTCCACTTAGGTTTTTTATTCCCAGACTCATATCCTCCACCCAAGGGACTATGAACGGGAGGTAGAGGTCCCGGCTCAGGTCCTGAATAAACCCGCCGGGTATCGCGTACAGGATCTCCATGTTCTGGTAGAGGGTCTTGGTGTGGTCGTAGTACTTGCTCGCCTTGCGGAGGTTCTCCACCGTGCCCACGTTTTCGCAAATCATCTTCGAGTGGTAGGCGGCGTTCTCTATCTGCTCCAAGCTCGTCGAGGCTAGGAGGACGGGATCGTCGGCGTGCAGGTCATTGTAAATTATCGTCTCTATAAGCTCCAGCGCGTTTATCAGATAAGGCAAGTCCCTCTCGTAGATGATTATCAGGGTCTTGCACAGGTTCTCGTCCACCAGATCCCCCATGTAGCGGTTGAGTTCCCAGAGGTCGTTCTCCAGATACTCGCTGTTGGCGAGCCAGTTGTCGTGGATGTCCCTGACTATCGCCTCCATCTCGTATGCCAGCTCCCTAGCCTTGGCGAACTCCCCGTTCTTCATCGCGCTCACGGTTTCGTCCTTTCGCCCGAGCAGGCGGGCGGCTCGGAGCTGGATTCCCGTGTCCACGTACTGTCGCCCGGGCTGGGGTTCGGGAATGGTGGCCTCCGCCATCTTGTACCCGAGGGGCTTGTATATCACCTCCACCTCGTCCCCCACCTTGAGGAAACCCTGCTCGAAGGAGATCGCAAGGGCCTCACCCTCCGCGGGGAGGGGGTTCACCCCGCTCTCGACCTCCCCCGTGACCAGAGCCATGTCTATCTCGTTCTCCACCGCCACCCCGTTCACCCTCAGCTCGATGCTCTCCCACCGGATGTTTTCGAGGAGGGTTCCCATGGGGGTCTCCTCCAGCACGTCCGCCCTGTACGCGTTGTTTATCCCCTCCCCGCTGGCGTGGACTATCGCCACCCCCCCGTAGCCGGGGTAGTTGGTCCACACCTGAATGACGGTCTGCGGGGGAATGGAGGGAGCCTTTATCCTCTCCATAAGCACTAGTACAAGACCAGTACCGACCACGGTAAGTATTATCAGAAGCGTGACACCGACGAGAACCGACACCCCTCTGGATTTCATGAACACGTGAAGAAGCATATCGCACACGGCGATGCCCACACATCCCCCCGCCGCCATCAGACCCACGAGCCGATCCCACCTGAACACCGCCCAGCAGAGAAGTATGAGGCACAGAGGGGGGAGAAACAGGAGGAGCAGGGGATGAACCTCGGCCATCGCCCTCGTGATGGGATTTATCTCGGCGGCGTGTGAATCGCTGTCGAGAACCAAGATGGTGTGCAGGGAAGAAAATGCGTGAATTATGCACATGGCTACCAACGCCAGCCGGAAGGTTCGGAACACTATCTCCTCGTCGAACGGTGTTTGCCTCCACACCTCGACCACCCAATTAGGAGGGCGACTTCCTCCTCCTCTCCCTGTCCCAGTATGGCGACTTGCACTTGGGGCATATCCTCGGCTTCTCGGGGCTCCTAGGATACCACTCGTGCCCGCACCTCGTACACCTAAGACGGGTTATCTGTATCATCGTTTATAGGTTATATTTATGAGGATTTATATTTTTCTATCCTTTCGAGAATAGGCTCACCGCAGTTCGGACAGTATTTTACCTCTGCGCTAAGCCTAGCACCGCACTTTGGACAGTAGTTGTATTCGACCTTCTCCCCACCTGCGACCACCACCGGTTTGGCCGCCTCAAGGAACGCCTGCTTCTGTCGCAGAATCGCCGCTTTTATCCTGTCCGGTTCCGACACGCCCGCGAAAGAAAAGACTTCGCCGGAGGCAGTTTGGACCATAACCGTTCCAATGCCCAAGATGCGTGCCACGAGGGTCTGCTGGAAGGTGATGTTTGTCATCAAGTCGTAGCTCATTTCCCTGACCTCGCGCCCGATGAAAGTTTTTTCGCGGATGATGCGCTGATTCGTGACGTAGTACCTGTGTCCCCGCCGGTAAATCTCCGTTATCCAGATAAGAAGACCCCCAAAAATGATGGCACAGATAGGAACGAGTCCGCCTAGGACGATCAGGAGGAGAATAGAAAACTGGACAATAGATCCGCCGAGGAAATAGTAAACGAAAAAATGCCAGCGGGACGGAATGAAAAACTCCTTGATCGATTCTCCTCTTTGGAGTCCGCCCGGCGGGACGTTCCACATCACCTGCACCCCCTCGCAAGGTAAACTACCACGTTCCTTGCGACGTGCCCACGGAGCATCGGGGGGTACTCGACCCTCTCCCAGTCGGACTGAGGCTCAACAACTCCGCCTATCTCGTTCCCGCACTCCGGACACCGCCACCTTCCCTGTGCCCGCCTGCACGGGCCGATTATCACATACCGAATCTTCCTCCCACACTCAGGGCACTCAACGAGAGTAGGGAACTCCTTCTTCTGTCCCACCCGTGTCACGTGCTCACAGTTCCGGCACGCTGGATCTCTCACCATGCTCACCATATGTAGGCGATTTCGTCTTTTGTAAGACCTCTCACAACCACCTTCTCCTTACAGTTTGGACATGTAAAATAGATCTCCAACTCATCCCAGTCCAATTTGTCGTCCAATTTCTCTTTTCCTCCTTTATACACAAATTGGAAGAGCTTGGGAAGCAAATATCCGCAATTTGGACAGTGAAAGGCATCTGGCCTATCTTGTTCGCTCACCCGCTCACCTCCCGTAGTGCGACGAGTATTGTTATCAAAAGTCCCACGCCCGTGATAACAGGCATCAAGAGTCCACTCGAAATACCATACAAGATGAATGCAATAGACATGGCTATCACGAAGGCAGACACGGCAGAAAGCAAGATTTTCCCTGTCCTGTTCACCCGCTCACCTCCTATATGCATCGCTCCATGCATTAGCACATTCTCCACAGAGCCACTCCAAGTGTCGCTTCCCCTCCCTGTAACTAACTATGCAACATTCCGGCTTTCTCTCTTCGCATGATTCACATTTCTCTGGGATTGCTATCCACTCCTCACCCACTGACCTCTCGCCCTCCTCTTCTCCTTGAATGAAGTTGCTAATCTGTCCGTGCCACCTGCGAAACTCCTCCAACACTTTCATTCGATCCTCTGATTTGCCACAGTACTGGATAACGTAAAGGCCCGCCTGAAAGCACTTTCCAATCAAATTCAACACAACCGGGTCAGCAAATCTTTGCGGTGTGTTCCGTAGCTGACTTGACACAGCATCAAGCTTTCTGATAACCTCATAAAGTATTTCTCCATCTAACTGTTCTTCACTCATCCGCTCACCTTCTTGGAAGTCTACGCCCCTCTCACGTCCCACTTGATTTCGATTCCCTTCTCGACGAGGCTGTAGAGCCTTTTCTTGTACCTAGCGAGTTCGTCCTGTGTCATCAGAATGTAATGCTCACCGGCTTCAGTGGCATGGAAAAGTCTCCCAACACGTTGCACCTCCTGCCGACGGGAACCAAAAAGGAAGTCGTACTCGATTATCCGCTGAATCGCTGGGAGGCTCACCCCCTCGTCGCCAACCCTGCTAAGTACAACGTACCCATTATTATCCAAGGCTTCGTTGATTTCGTCGAGCCTGCGCCTCGTCTCAGAGAAGACGAATGGGCACCCCAGCCGAGACGAGAGTCGCTTCCCTCTCTCTATCCCGTCGCAGTAAATCAGGGTCACGAGCGGTTCCTTAAGCAGACGCTTGACCTCGAAGAACTTGTCTTCGTGCCTTGCGAGCACTATCACCGTCACGCTTGGCTTCCTTACTATTCCAAGCTTGAAGAAGTAGCTCCAGTCGGCCCCTATCGGATAGCCTAGCGTGAACAGTAGCTCGGTTCGCCCGTCCTCACGATACGGGGATCCCGACAAGGCGAGGGTGTACTTACGTTTTATGAAAAACACTTGAGAGAAGGTATCAGCCGGAGCATGGTGGCATTCGTCGATGATGACCAAGCTATATTCCTTTTGCCTGACCTTGTGGAGCGAGTGATACGTTATTATCTCCGTCTGGCCGAGTTCGTCGGGACACAGTTCCTCGATCCTTTTTCTCCAGAGTTCAACGAGTGTGCGTGTTGGAACAACTACCAGCTTTCGCCCGTTGACTCTGCCTATCATGTAAACCCCGAAGTAGCTTTTCCCAGCTCCGAAGGGATAGAAAACCCCAATATGCGAGTACCGTAAAAAGTATTCGAGCGCCTCGCGCTGGTAGTCTCGTAGCTCAAAGGGTTCCCTCGGACTCAAATCATCTGGACTAACCGGCTTCGGTGGGTGGGGAAGAACACCATCTCTCAGCAATTGAACAAGAAAAGAGAACCTCTGCGGTGACTTGATTTGGAACATCCCGTGGTTCAACCTCCGGTGTATGAACTTGCCGTATTTGCGCTTTACTTCGTCGGGCTCGCCCTTTTGGACTTGGAGAATCCCCTTCTCCCAATCGAACTGAAGGTCGAACTCTGGCTTCTCCATCCCTAGATCCCACTTAAGCACATCCGGGATTCCCTTGAGCCAGTCAACCCACATCGATACTCTGAACACGTTGAAGCTCTCGTCTTGGTACTCAAGCCACCCAACCTCCAGAGGGATGAACCTCGGGACGAAAAGCCTCCAGCCCTCTCCTTCCTTCAAAGGCTGAACGAAATAGGGTCTGCGGACGAATTTCCCTATCTCATCGCGCTTGAGGTTCCTCCACATCGACGCGTGGAAGTGCCTGCGTAGCGCTTCCTCGAACTCCTCCTCAGCCTTGGCTAACTCAGCCTTGGTTCTCTCAAGCTTCTCGCCGATCTCCCTTATTGACTCCTCTATCCCAAGTGTTTTTTCAGTCATTTTGCTCCTCACCCCTCCTCGACCGCCACCTCACCCGCTCACCTCCTCGACTGGGGGTATTTTGGTTCCCCCCGTGTACCCGGGATGCATGAGAAGGATGCAACACTCGCAACACCAGTCCCTGTGGATGCACGGCTCGCACCAGTAGGCGGTGTAGCTCTCTTGGCCGCAGATCCTGCACCTGACGGGACTCCCCTTGACTCTGTACGGCAGAACCTTTTCCCAGCGGATGGGCCGGTAGACGATCCTATCTGCCGTCCTCGGGTCGATCCTGAGCATGTCGATGGCGAAGCGGACGGCGTTCTCCCTCTTGTCCGTGCTTACGGGCTTCCACCTCTCCCTAACGGCCCGGAGCCAAGCGATGTAGTTTTCTATCTCACTCACTCGCTCGCCCCCTCCGAGGTTTTCAGGTAGTGCAGGAGGCACAGTAGCGTGATCAAGGAGACCGACAGTATGGCTCCCCCCTTGAGAACCATCAACTGGGAGGCTTCGCCGAAAAGGCCGAGGAGACCACCGACTAGAGCAATCGAAGAAATGGCTACGAGGGTACAAAGGATGGCCAAGGCTTGGGCTTTCTTCTTTTCCCTCTCGGGCCTCACCCGCTCACCTCCGCCCCCTCTTGGTGAGACGCACCCGGACCACGGGCAACGGCTTGACGAGTCCATATCCTCTTAGAACTTCCTGCCGTTTCTCTTCCCCCTTCTTGCATGTCCAGTAAAGAAGAATTAGTCCCAGTCCCGCAACG
>JAFCZZ010000372.1 GCA_019314085.1 Deltaproteobacteria bacterium
CCCACACCAACCCCAACACCGACCCCAACGCCAACACCTACGCCTACACCAGCCGTGACCATAACCGTTTCAGGCGATACAGAGATTGCCAACAGGGAGTGGAAGCAGTACACGGCAAAAATACAGAACACTGGAACATCGACGATAGAGAACGCCTACACTAAGGTGTACTGCCAGTGGTACGATTACACGACATTCAAAAAGATATACACCACCCGAGGCAGGGACGACAGAACGTGGACCACTGAGCTAAGGTTCCCAAGCACTGGCACCATAAAGCTCCCGCCAGGACAGAGCGTATCGTACTCCTTCTGGGTGTGCCCGTGGGGAGACGAGTACGACGAGGAAATTTTAGGACGCCACTTCTTCATCATGGCGGAGTTCTGGGAGTATAGGTGGTGGGTGTTGCCAGACAAGAAGATAGACACTGGCTGGCTGTACTGTGAAGTCAGGATACCAGAGCTCAGGATTGACGTTGTACTGGGAGCCATTGCCTTGGGTGCGACGGCAATCGGGGCGGCAGTTTATCTACTAAGAAGGCGTATAGTGAGTTGATGGAAAATGGGACGCATACCGTTACTTCCAGTCGCCGTGTTTGCGATGATTTTGATTGGAGCATTAATAGTTCCACCTCTACCAGAGGCTAGCGCGACTGCCAAGGCTGCTGTTATGGGAGATATAAATAATCCAAGGTTGGCCGAGCAAAAAATCGTCGCGGTCGGCATCACCCAAGAGATTTTAGAGGACATCGCGTTCCCAGAGAAGATGTACGTGGAAGTTTCTGGCGACAGCGTAGTCGGCATGGCTGTTACGCCACATATACGCTCCCTGATGGACTCGCTGAACGTCCGCATGGTGACGACCCCAGTGCCAGTGCGGTTCAAGCGGGACGGTGCGTGGTACATCAGCTACACCTTCATAGCCGATATACCGAGCAGGACGGCGGCAATGCAGCTATTGAGCGACCCCGATGTGCTTGGCGTGTGGGAGATTCCCGAAGCACAGCCCATACAGCTGCCGCATCCTAGGGAGAACATGGACTACGTCATGGATGTGATGAACATGGAGCCGCTGGTACGGACTGGCAGGACGGGCCAGAAGACCGTGGTGGCGCTTATCGATTGGTTCGGACCATCTAGCAAGCAGGAGTTCCTGTCGAGATTCCCTGATGAGTGGCACGACCGCATCGTGTATTTTGATTGGGTCCCTACCTCTAATTATCACGGGCTGATGACCTCCACCATCGTCGGATACATGGCCCAAGATGCAGACCTCATGCTTATCGCTATACGAGATGACGATATCTGGTGTTTTGACCAGATAATACGATACGCAGATGCACACCCAGACGTGCAGGTCATAAGCAGCAATTCTTGGTGTTACCTTCCTTGGTATGATGCCTACACCAATCCAGACCACGTATGCAACAGGAAGGTTCTTGAGATGGTGGACTCTGGAATCATCGTCGCATTCGGTACTGGCAACTTCGCCCACGAAGGAGAGCACTACCCAGAATACATGGAGGACTGGGGATGGGACGGTCGGAGGGGGTGGTTCACACGGGATACCGAAATAGGGTATCCAGGAACGTTCCCAGAGGTCATATCCGTTGCTGGCACGTGCTCTAGGGGCGACATGATTGTCTCCTACAGCAGCCTAGGGCCAGGCGTTGGAGGCGTGTACGAGCCAGACATATCGGCACCGACCGAGTTCTTGGACCCATGGAGTCCGTACGATGGACGTGGCGGTGGCACGTCAGCGTCCTGCCCAGCGTTCGCATCCGCCGTCGCGGTTGCTCTATCGAACGCTCCTGATGCGGTCCGTCCAGGGGAGGTCCCAGCGTTCGTGGATGCAATTCACCGAACCGCCCAAGATAGGGGTGTAGCAGGATTCGACTACGACTTCGGCTATGGTCTCGTTGATGCCGATGCGTTACACAAAGACGTAGTTGCACCCACGGTCACGCCACCCATCCCGTTGCCGCTATTCGGATTCGCGGTATTGGGCGGAATATTCACGTACGGCTTTGAGGAGGAAAGATGAGTGAAAGGATGACGATACTCAAGAAAGTTGACCCAATATCATTTGGGGTCGTGTACGCAATAATCCACGCCGCCCTCGCTCTAGTACTACTGTTGTTAATTATAGCATTCCCAGAAGAGCCGATACTGAGTCTGATGGTATCATATCCCGCCCTATTTGCACTGGCTGCGCCGATAGTATTGCTACTAGTTGCAATCGTTGCTTTTATTCAAGGTATAGTAATAGCACTTGTGTACAACCTCATAGCCAAATATGTCGGCGGTGTCGGAATAGAGATTGAGTGATAGAAATGAAAAAAGAGAATATCATCATAGGTGCGATTACGGGGTTTGTTCTCGGTATAATTTCACTGGCTATGGCGTTTCTGCTTCCAACGATTTGCTCTGTAGAGATGGCGAAAAGAATCGTGATGTGGTTCTCGGTCTGCACGAACCCGCTGGTGACGTGCGGTTTCGTCCTGTTCACTACTGGGTCGCTGGCTGAGTGGTTGGTTTTCGTGGTAGCATCCGCGATTTTCTGGACATCCATATTTTACATCAAGGCTGGGCCAATCGGGGCTATCGACATCAGGGATGCCCTTCTCATCTCTATCGGCATCATCGTGTGCACGTTGGATGCCGTGCTCGCACCAACGCCAGAGTTCTTTATGCGGTGGATGTGGAGTGGGGCGATTCCAATCATGGCTGGACTTGTTTTTTATACCAGAAGGTAACTGCTTACTTCATTGAAAATACAACCCTCTTACACGGTTTTTACAAAATGAAGATGTGAAGATTGGAACGCTTTATATACTTCCCCTTTTTAAATAGAATATCAGCACGTTCCGAAATGGAACGGAGCCAATTAAAGGAGGATAAATAAGTCATGGCAGAAG
>JAFCZZ010000373.1 GCA_019314085.1 Deltaproteobacteria bacterium
TATTTTCGCCATATCGAAGACCCGTGCCTTTGTCCGTATATGCTCGTTTTTATCGATATCCGGCATGATATCCGTCCTCTATTCCCCATACGAAACAGGGAATCCCCAAAACCACATTATCCTCCCATGACGGCCCGTGCGGTCATCCGCGCAAGTTCGAGAAAAAATCCCGGGTGGACAAACAGCAGGAACGAGATGACGGCGGTCAGCACGGGTGGAATAACCGCGCAGATGTGGGCCTCGCTGAGCCGCGTTGAGGCATCGAAGTTGGACCCGCTGGAGAAAAAGGCGTTGTAGGTTATCGGCAGGAAGTAGGCCGCGTTTAACAGAGAACTGGTCAGGATAACGACCAGTATTGGAATCTGCCCTGCCTCGATGCAGCCCAGCGCGAGGTACCACTTACTGATAAAACCGCCCATCGGGGGTATACCGATGACACTCAGCGATCCGAAGAAGAAGGCCGTCATGGTGACGGGCATCATCTTCCCGATTCCCTTCATCTCACTGATCTTCTTAAAACCCGTATGGGCAATGATGGCGCCGGCGCAGAAGAAGAGGGTTATCTTCCCGAAGGCGTGCATGACGATGTGGATGACCACTCCCGTCATCCCCATGACGCTGATCAGGCCCCCGGCCATCACGATGTAGGAGAGCTGGCTGACCGTCGAGTACGCGAGCCGCGCCTTGAGATCATCCTGCCTGAGAGCAAACAGCGAACCGACGATGATCGTAACGGATATAAAATAGAGGAGAAAGACATCAAGGGAAAGGGCGTGCATCAGGTCGATCCCGAATATGTGGAAGCACACTCGCAGGACGGAAAAGACCCCCACCTTGACGACCGCGACCGCGTGCAGCAGCGCGCTGACCGGTGTCGGGGCCACCATGGCGGAAGGGAGCCAGGAGTGGATCGGCATGATGGCGGCCTTCCCAATACCCGCGATGAAGAGGACAAAGGTGAGGGTGAGCATCGCCCCCCCCGCCTTTCCCGCCAGGATGCCCTGGTCCGCGAAATCCAGGGTGCCTGCAAAATAGTAGGTGATGATCATCGCGGGGAGGAAAAACGCTATTGAGGTCCCCATCAGATAGGTCAGATATTTTCTTCCCGCAAAGCGCGCCTCACGGTCCTGATGGTGGGTTACCAGGGAATAGGTGGAGAGCGACAGCATCTCGTAAAACATGTACAGCGTGAGGAGATTGGCGGAGAACGCGACGCCGATGGCCGAAGAGAGGGCCAGGGCGAAGAATGCGAAGTATCTCGTCTGCGAGTGCTCTTTCAGCGGTCGCATATAGCCGATCGAGTAGATGGTCGTGACGATCCACAGGGATGAGGCCACCAGCGCGAAGAGCATGCCGAGAGAATCAACGCGGAAGGCGATACCCACACCCGGAAGAATCTCAATAAGATTGAAGGCTATCCGCTTCCCGGCGAGGACCACCGGCAGCATGGAAACAATGATGCCGAACTTGATCAACGCGATCGTAAGAGAGCAGGTCTCTCTCAGGTTGGGTTTCCGCCCGCAGAGGATAATGAGAAGCGAGCCAAAGAGCGAAACGGCGACAGCCAGCAGTGGTTTTACTGATATAATGGTTTCCATGAAATCGTGTTATCTCCCCCTTGTGATCAAAAGAACTCCCGATCGTAATCAGTATGGGCTACTTATCAATTATCCCCGGGGTTTTTCAAGCACTTTTTACGCCGCCGAGGCTGTTTATACCGAAACGACTTTCAACGAACCTGACCGCCGCCTCCCTGCGCACGTTCCTCCACGATCATCGCCATCTCCTCGACCACCCCCTCTATATCGATCCCGGTGGTATCGATAACAACGGAATCGACCGCGGGCTTCAGGGGGGCTATCTCCCTCGTCGTGTCCTGATGGTCTCTCCTCTCTAGTCCACGCTTGACCTCGTTCCGGTCGGCATTCTTTCCACCCTCCACGAGCTGCAGGTGTCTGCGCCGTGCCCGTTCGTCGACATCGGCATCCAGAAAAAACTTCACATCCGCATCGGGAAAGACCACCGTTCCCATATCCCTTCCCTCGGCAACGATTCCCCCCTTCCGCCCGGCGCCTTGCTGAAGCGGGAGAAGGGCCTTCCGCACGGCGGGAATGGCGGACACCGAAGAGGCGAGCATCCCGATCTCCTCGGTCCTGAGATCTCCCGAGATATCCTTTCCCTCCACCAGGACCCTCATCTCTCCGCCCGTCGCCAGGGGAATGGTGATACCGCCACACAACTCCCCGAGGGCCTCATCGTCTGTTATGAATACGCCACGCTGCATCGCCAGCCAGGCAACCGCCCGGTAGAGAAGCCCCGTATCCAGGTACATATAGTCCAACCTCTCGGCAAGTATCCTGCTGACTGTGCTCTTACCGGAACCCGCGGGACCATCCACCGTAATGACCAGTCTCCTTACCATTGCCTCCTCCCCCTCCATCATATCTTCCACTGTTCGTATCCATCCCACCCTGCGCCTGAGAAATCCCGATACAATCGGGACACGTACAACACCTACTATGTCGAAAAAAATATCATTTATAGCGGGAGCACCCGTAAAGACACCGCGTGGCGATGTAACCAATAACCTCATAAATAGGTAGCCCAGGATGTAATATTCGATGGTGTGGATGAATTTGTCAAGGTTGAAAACCCAGGGAAGGATCTCCAGATAGTGTGGAATGGATGAAAGGGCAAAGATCAGAAACATATATAGAAAAAGGGGGAGGACATACACAAGCCGTCGCTCCCCACTGATTCCATGTACAGGTTTTCTCATACGATAACCATCAGTGTCGTGTCAGTCACGACCCATACGCTATTCCAGTATTCCCAGAAAGACGCCTCCCGCGATCGACGCGCCGATGGCGCCCGCAACATTCGGTCCCATGGCGTGCATCAGGAGAAAGGTC
>JAFCZZ010000374.1 GCA_019314085.1 Deltaproteobacteria bacterium
AGAGGGTGGATGGCCGGGTTCGAACCCCCGGGACATGCGGTTTTTCCAGATGGCCGGAGAGGTTGTGTTCAAGAATGCCCGCCTGACGGCCTTCGGCAGCACGAGGAGATCCGGTCTGCCGGCCGACGCGTGCCCGAATATACAAGCCTTGCTGGAGGCCAATACCCCGGTGGTGGCTATTTTTGGAAAGAGCTGGGATCTCCACGCGACGGAGATCCTGGGAATCTCTCTGGATGAGAATCTCTCGCTGATCGACGACTCGGTCCGCTACCTGAAATCGAAGGGAAAAGAGGTGATCTACGACGCGGAACACTTCTTCGATGGATACAAGAACAATCCCCAATATGCCCTCAGGACGATACAGGCCGCCCTGGAGGCCGGGGCCGAGATGATTGTCCTGTGCGATACCAACGGGGGGACCCTCACGTGGGAACTGACCGAGATTTTCAAGAAGGTGGCAGCTCTGATTCCTCCGGCGCGTCTGGGCATCCACGCCCACGACGATTGCGGCCTGGCGGTGGCTAATTCGCTCTCAACCGTTACGCTCGGTGCCACCATGGTCCAGGGAACGGTGAACGGGTATGGCGAGCGGTGCGGTAATGCCGACCTGATCTCCATTATCGGCAATCTTGAGCTCAAGATGGGAAAGAGGTGTCTCCCGGAGGCATCGGTCAGGTGTCTGACCTCGCTGTCGCGGTATGTGAGCGATGTGGCGAACATCCCCCCCGCCCGTTCGAAACCCTTTGTCGGGAGCAATGCCTTTGCCCACAAGGGGGGCGTCCATGTGAGCGCCATCATGAAAAACCCCGTGGCCTACGAGCATACGGATCCGGAACTCGTTGGCAACCGGCGCGCCGTGATCGTTTCGGATCTCTCCGGGAAGAGTAACATCGAACACAAGGCGAGGGAACTGGGGATAGATCTTGGCGCGGACAGCGGCGTCAGTAAAAGGATCGTTCACGACATCAAGAAGATGGAGGATGAGGGGTATCAGTTCGACACCGCCGACGGTTCCCTCTCTCTGCTGATGAGAAAGGCGATTGGCACCTTCGAAGAGCCCTTCCGCCTCGAGTCCTTCCGCGTGATAGACGAGAAGACGAAGGACAACTCCTCGCACTCGCAATCGATGATCAAGATATCCGTGGGGGAGGAGCATGAGATCACCGCCGCCGAAGGGAGGGGGCCCGTCAACGCCCTGGATAATGCCCTTAGAAAGGCGCTCAGCAAGTTCTACCCCCGTATCAGTGAGATGCACCTTGTGGACTTCAAGGTCAGGATTTTAGAGGGGACCGACGGAACGGCAGCGAAGGTGCGCGTCCTTCTGGAATCGAGTGATGACAGCGATGTATGGACGACAATCGGGGTATCGGAAAATATTATCGAGGCAAGCTGGCACGCGCTGGTTGACAGCATGCACTACAAATTAAGTAAGGATAACGGGAAAACCCGTGTTGTGGAAGGAGGGAGATAAATGAAGGCAGAAAAGGACAGGGTGTTTATATTCGACACGACGCTGCGTGACGGTGAGCAGGCCCCCGGGTTCAGCATGAATCCCGGCGAGAAGCTCCGGTTCGCGAAGCAGCTCGAACGGATGGGTGTCGATATTATCGAGGCGGGGTTTCCCATCGCATCCGATGGGGATTTCGAATCGGTTCGGCAGATAGCCGGGGAGATCACAAAGTCCCAGGTTGCCGGCCTGTGCAGGACCAGTCTGGGGGATATCGACCGGGCCTGGGACGCGATCAAGGGCGCGGCCCTTCCCCGGATACACACCTTTATCTCGACGTCCGATATACACCTCGATTACATGCTGAAAATGACGAGGGCGCAGGTCCTGAAGGAGGCGCGCGCGGGGGTGAGGCATGCCCGCGGTCTTACGGAGAATGTTGAATTTTCGGCCCAGGACGCCACGCGGACCGACCGGATCTATCTGGCTGAGATCGTGGAGGCCGTCATAGACGAGGGGGCCACAACCGTCAATATCCCCGATACCGTGGGGTACGCCATGCCGGAGGAGTTCGGCGAACTGATAGCGTATCTGTTCGATACCGTGGGCAACATACACAAGGCCGTTATA
The DNA here is from genome assembly GCA_019314085.1 of Deltaproteobacteria bacterium. Next base: position 2,078 of record JAFCZZ010000374.1, read on the forward strand.
TCGGTCCACACCCATGACGACCTCGGCGTCGCGGTCGCCACCTCGCTTGCCGGTCTGAAGGCGGGCGCGCGGCAGGTGGAGTGCGCGGTAAACGGTATCGGCGAGCGGGCTGGGAACGCCTCGCTGGAGGAGGTCGTGATGGCCCTCGAGACGAGAAGGGACATCCTGGGGCTCCGCACGAATATCAAGACGAAACACATCTATCCAACGTCGAGGCTCCTTGCCGAAATTACGGGGGTCGAGGTTCAGCCCAACAAGGCGATCGTCGGGGCGAACGCCTTCGCCCACGAGTCTGGAATCCACCAGGATGGTCTCATCAAGGAGAAGACAACCTACGAGATCATGACCCCGGAAAAAGTGGGGGTTTCGGAGACGAATATCGTCCTGGGGAAACACTCCGGACGGGCTGCCATCAGGAATCGCCTCAAGAAGATGGGATTCGATCTTGCCAAGGAGGAGGTCGATACGGTATTTAAGCGGTTCAAGGAGCTTGCGGACATCAAGAAGGAGATGTTCGATGAGGATATCGAGGCGATCATCGCCGAGGATGTGTTCAGAAGGGCCGAGAAGTACAAGCTCCTGTACCTCAGCGTGGTGAGCGGGAACGCGGCCATCCCGACCGCGACCGTTCAGATGGAGATTGACGGCACGATTGCGCAGGAGGCGTATTTCGGCGTGGGGCCGGTCGATGCCACCTTTGCCACGATCAGGAAGATGACGGATACGAATCATCGCCTGGTCAAATATCAGGTGCACGCCGTGACGGAGGGTACCGACGCCCAGGGTGTGGTGACCGTTCAGCTTCGGCACAAAAAGCGGATCGTCTCGGGG
>JAFCZZ010000375.1 GCA_019314085.1 Deltaproteobacteria bacterium
GATGCTCTGTTCTTTTCCGCTCAATTCTCAGCAAATCGGGCAGATCCAAACATCAACACAGAAGACCATAATTGGACGATCTCTATCACACAGGATTAATCATACGTGCCCGATTGAGAACGTCCACTACAGCGCTTCTACGTGGATTTTCTGAATCGGCCCAATCTGCCGTTTTTTCGTCAAAATAGCCAAAATCCGGGGGGAGGGGGGATATATATTGAACACTGAGGCGACTCACGATTGAGCTGGTGCGTGCAGACGTTGCAGAGATGGTGGAACATGACCGGGAAGAACAGCCGCCCCCTCCCCAATCAATCTTTTGTACTGCTCTCTAAAAAAGGTTACGAGATCTACCCCGGCGCCGCCACCCACGCGACCCCGAAGTGTGCCCGCGGTCCGGGGATGTCGCGGGTGATCTGGAGCCACTGGCCGTCCGGGATTCCCGCCGCCAGCATCCCGGCGAGCTGGTGGACCAGCCGGGAGGGGGTAATGTCGTAGTAGGGCGGGTAGTAGGGCTTCGTCTCCGGATCGACGTATAACCTGACCGCCAGCACCTCCTTTGTCGGCGGTGCCCCGGGAAACCGTGGGGAGATCGTCATCCTCCCGACCTTATAATTCACGACCTTAAAGTAGGCCGGTTTTGCGGGCTCAAATTCATAGATTTCGTAGGGTGGGTCAAGCGGCGGCACTTTCTCAATCTCGATCATACAATCCCCTCCTTTCGCAGCATCTTAATCAACTTAATCAGTTTCTCGTCCTCATCCTCCGCCTCACTCCTCCCCTGCGCCGGGGTGGCAGGCGGAGAGGCGGCAGGTGCCGGCTCCGGTGCCGGAGGCTGCTGTTGTGCCTGGTTCAGGTTCATGCCTCCCTGACTTCTGCGCGTGACGTCGAAGTACAGGTTCAGCGCGTTATAGATCGTCTGCATCGCCTCTTTCGGATCCCCGAGCTGCTCGCAGATCCACTCGAGCAGCGTCCTACAATCAGCGCATATCGTCGGCATGAACAGGTCCGCGCGATTCACCTTCCGGTGGCAGGTCATACAATCGCCATACGAGACCAGCTTATCCGCATACTGCGGGTCGGGCGGCGTCTCAAGGAACGAGGTATCCCCCGCAGCCCTCGCTCTCTCAAGGTCCGCCGAGCGCTGTTCGACGTAGTACTTCAGCACCGAGACCGTCCAGCCGTGCACCAATACGGACTGGAGGGCGGCGTCGATCTCAATCGGATCGAGCAGCTTCATTGCCTCCTGGACGTGCCCCACTTTCAGCTCCCCGTTCCGGAGCGCGTCCTGGTAGTGGTCCGGGAGCTCGGTGAGGGTCAGGTAGAGGCGGACCCACTGTTCCGTGTGGCCGGTGGCGGCCGCCAGCTCCTCGATCGAGACGCCGCTACCCTCTGCCTTTTTCAGGGCCTCCGCGACGTCCATCGGGTTCTGAGCGCCGCGGGCGGTGTTCGCCAGGACGTTCAGGATGCTCGCCTTCCCGTCATCCAGCTGCGACACCACGGCCGGGATCCGCTCCCAGCCGAGTTCCTTGACCACCGCCAGCCGGTGCTCCCCGTCCACGAGCTCGAACCGGCCGCCGTCCATCTCTCTCACGAGGATCGGGACCGTGAACCCGTTGCGCTCGATGCTCGCCCGGAGCTCAGCGGTCTGCTCGTCTGTGAACGTCGCCCGGGCCCTGTGTTCCGGGATGTCGATCTGTTCTATCTCAATCTCTCTTACGTCCACTCCGTTTCCTCCGTGGAGGTGATACCGAGGTTATACGCTAATTTCAGCAATGATAACTCAAGCATGATCTTCTCATCCGTGAATCCGTAACTCCTCAGGATGTCGATGAACCGGACGTCGTCGATGTATCCCTTCCTGAACGCCGACTTCGTGTATGAGAGGACGGTCATCGCGAAGTCATAATCCCGTTCCAGATACGCGACCGTCTTCATCCGCTCGGCCCACTGCGGAGAATAGCCCATCAGCGCCAGCTCCTGCTCGAGGTCCGGAACCGTTGTGAGACCCTCACGAAATCGCTTCAGCGCCGTGCCCTGACCATAGGCCCGGACCTCCTCGCTCTGCGTGGATCCGACATCCTCGGAGGCCCTCGCCTTCTCGACCGCGACGATCCGCGAGACGCGGTCGGATGTCAGCCCGAGACCCATGAGGCCGGCGGCCAGCTCCTCGATCGACAACTTTCCACGCCGATAGGAATACCGGAGCGCGTCGATGTGGTCCTCAACAGTATCGAGGTCGTAGTAGAGCTGCGCACCGATGCTGATTGGCTTTCTCTGCTGCTCGGGATAGCCGAGCATCTGGAGCTCCGCGTCCAGACCTCCCTTGTCGATGATCCCCGCGCGGTATCGCCGGACAACGACAGAGCTGTACATCCCCCGGAGCGCCTCGTTCGCGGTCTGGCGGAACATCTGGAGCATCGCCTGCTGAGCCGGCTTTGAATACCCGGAGCGGCGGATCTCCTCGGTGAAGAGGGCGTCGTCGTAGTAGCCGGTCCGGGCGATGCCGGCCAGCCCGAAGTACTTGACCGGGGTGTTCGCGAGCTCGTCGAACCAGGGCTGCCAGGAGTCCGCGTAGCCAGCGTAGGACATCGCCTGCCGGAACTCTGCGTCGCTGATGAACCCGCGGCTGCGGAGCTCCATCACGTCGCCCCAGCTCGGGAGATACGGCCTGAGCAGGGCGTTATATGAGTACTTGGCCGGCTGAGCGATCGCCGCGGTCACGAGAGCGCCGGAGAGGGCGCCCAGGATCGTCTTGAAGTTCGTGACATCGTAAATCATGGCCTTGATCTGGCCCGGAATCACATCCTTGAAGGGATGGACGAGATCCCACACCTTCGTCATCGCGAGGAGGCCGCCGGCGGACAGCCCGGCGACCTTCAGCATCGTGAGGCCGAGGTTCACGCC
>JAFCZZ010000036.1 GCA_019314085.1 Deltaproteobacteria bacterium
AATTTCAGGTCATTCGCCGAGTATTTTAAATTTGTTACAGCAAAAGAGGGGGCGGATGAACTGATCGTAATGATCGATTCCCTTTCCACGAACCTTACCAGTTTTTTCCGGGAGGAGGCCCATTTCCATAGGTTCCGCCAGATTGTCCCCGAAATCATAGAATCATCTTCCCGCTACAGCCGCGTCCCCAGGCTCAGGGTATGGTGTGCCGGGTGTTCAACGGGCGAGGAGCCGTATTCCCTGGCTATGACCTTAGGGGAAACGTTAAACGGCCACAATGTCGATACACAGATACTGGCGACGGATATCTCTACGAAAGTGCTTAAAACCGCTACGGCCGGTATTTATGCGAATGGGCGCGTCAAGGGTATTCCCGGATCTTTGCTCCGGAAATATTTTCAAATCGGCCAGGGGAAATGGGAGGGACATTATCGGGTGAAGGAGAACCTGAGAGGTATTATAAAATTTACGAGATTCAATCTTATGGAAGTGCCTGATTTTAAAGATCCCCTTGACACCATATTTTGCAGAAACGTTATGATCTATTTTGATAAAGAAACTCAGAAGAGGCTGATTGATAGATTTTATGACTGTCTGAAAGAGGGTGGCTGGTTGTTTATCGGGCATTCCGAAAGTCTGACGGGTATAACGCACCGGTTTAAATATATCGAGCCGAGTGTCTATCGTAAAGAACTTGCAGAGGAAAGGCCGAACCCTTGATACTTTTCAGGTTGTGTCTATGAACAAGATTATAGTCGGAATTTCAGATCTGAAGGTGACTGAAAACATTGAGGATACGCTGATCACCTATGCCCTCGGTTCATGTATTGCTGTCACCGTTTATGATCCCGTGGTAACGGTGGGGGGGCTTTTGCACTTCATGCTTCCCGATTCATCGCTTGATTTACATAAGGCGCGGAATAATCCGGCGATGTTCGCGGATACGGGGATACCCCTTCTGTTTAAATCTTGTTACAAGCTGGGGGCTCAAAAGAAACGAATGGTAGTAAAGATTGCCGGCGGGGCTCGCATCCTGGACAATGGGAACCACTTCCAGATCGGCAAGAAAAACCTGACTGCCTTAAGGAAAATTTTTTGGAGGAATAATGTCCTGATAGACGGCGAAGACACGGGGAGTAATAACTCGATGCGTGCCGTCATAAAGAAGGTTATCTCGATTTCAGGTTTCAAGATGGATAAATGTATCGAGGCGAGCAACGGGGTGGAAGCGCTGGAGGCGCTGACAGACAATTGGGTGGATGTAATAATATCAGATATAAATATGCCGGAAATGAATGGTTTTGAATTATTTGAGAGGTTGAAGGACGATAACCTCCTTAAAGGTATTCCCGTCATAGCCATAACCACGGAAAGCAGCGATGAGCGCATGCAGGATGCCTTCAACCTAGGGGTGAAGGGTTTTATAAAAAAGCCTTTCCAGCCTGAGGAAATCAGGGGAATTCTTTATAAAGTCATAGGGGTGAGTAATGAAGGAGAATATGGAGAAGATAATCGAGATGACGAGTCTTTCGATTTCTGAGGTCTTTGAGAAGATGTTTTATATATTTCTCGAACCCTCGGATGATGAAAATGATGGGTATGATATGGAGGCTGTCATAGGGTTTGAAGGCCCCGTGAGAGGGGAGATCAGGATGTTGATCTCCAGAAATATAGTAAAAAAGATGGTTCTCAACATGCTGAATCTGAAAGAAGACGAAGTGACCCGGCATAACATTGAGGATTGCTCAAAAGAGGCGGTTAATATGGTTGCCGGCAATCTCTTCGGCAAACTTGACGGTTCGGAGAAGTTCCATCTGTCAATTCCTACATTTAAAGCGGAATGTTCCGGCCTGTCTTCGGGGAAAGATACTTGCAGAATGGATTTCGACTCGGATAGCGGGAATGTGGGAGTGGCGGTGACCCTGTCAGAGTAATACGTCTGAAGCACGTTCAGCATGAAGTACGCGTAGTACTGGCGGGCAACAGAGAGAGGTCTGAATAACTATCATTATCTGTCATTTCGGTCGCAGGGAGAAAGATTAAAGGCATTGAATCATTAAGGCTTCCCCCTGACGGGGACTATAGCTCGCTGCTGTCGCCCCTCGAGATGACAAAATTAAAGGCTCTCGGAAAGTATTGGAAAAAAGAGGAGGGCGTGCCACCGTGAGAAAAATCAAAGTGCTCATCGTTGACGATTCCGCCATCGTGAGGAAGATATTCTCCGAGGAGCTTTCAAGATTTGTCGATATTGAAATAGTGGGAACGGCCCCGGATCCCTTTATTGCTAGGGATAAGATTGTAAAGCTCAAACCGGATGTAATAACCTTGGACATAGAGATGCCGAGAATGGATGGCATAACCTTTCTCAAGAAGCTGATGAAGTACTATCCGCTGCCGGTAATCATTGTGAGTTCACTGACACAGACAGGAGGAAAGTTGACGTTAGAGGCGATCGATAATGGGGCTGTGGAGGTTATCGCGAAGCCGGGAGGTTCGTATACCGTTGGGGATATGAGTGTTCAACTGGCAGACAAGATCAGGGCCGCGTCGAGGGCGAGGGTAGCAAAGAAAGAGCCAGGAAAGATGTCCGGTTTAGCGAAACCTGAGCGGATGAAAGCCATTACAATGACCACCAATAAGGTTATTGCCATTGGAGCTTCTACCGGCGGAACAGAGGCATTAAAGAATGTCCTGACCAGGATGCCCCCGAATTCACCCGGGATAGCCGTGGTGCAACATATGCCGGCCAGTTTCACAACGGCTTTTGCAGAGCGGTTAAATGATATGTGTCAGATCACCGTGAAGGAGGCCCGGGACAATGATTCTGTAATTCCAGGGACGGCATTGATTGCGCCCGGTAATTTCCACATGATTCTAAGACGGAGCGGAGCCAGGTATTACGTCGAGATCAAGAACGGTCCCATGGTTCACCATCAGCGACCGGCGGTTGACGTGTTATTCAAGTCCACTGCCCGGCACGCGGGATCGAATTCGATCGGCGCCATCCTCACCGGGATGGGATCTGACGGCGCACAAGGGCTCCTGGAGATGAAAAACGCGGGGGCGAGGACAATTGCCCAGGACGAAAAGACGTGTGTTGTGTTCGGTATGCCGCGAGAGGCGATAAAATTAGGAGCTGTTGATAGGGTGGTACCAATAGACCGGGTTGCCGGAGAAATTATCAAGATGGTGTTGTAATTATGAAATATGAAAAACTGTCGAATCTAATAGATGGAGTTGCTTCCGATTTCCTTTTTCTCGATGAAAAAGGGATCGATATCCCCTCCGCGGGAAAGTTTCTGAACCAGATCGAAGTGATCATAAATGAGGCCACGGCTCAAGAAACCGGACAACTGAGGCGGATAGCATGTGGAATAAACGCTCTGCTCGAGAAAATTATACTGAATGGTATCGACCAGGAAGAGGGGTGCCGTGCCTTTGAAAGAGGCATCACCACCATGCAGGACATTATTAACAGTTTTAAGAATACAGGCGACTATAAAGGGGATATAGAAGACTTTATGGGACACATTGCCGGGCTGACGGGGACTGCGATGGAACAGGAAGAAGTCCCCGGCGATGCGAGTGTGACCAGGAAAGAATCTCCTGAAGAAGCCGTCCAGGCGGAAGAGAAATTTGAGATTTCGGATGAATCGCTATTGAGGGATTTCATCACCGAAGGTCTTGAATACATGGGTGAAATCGAGGTAAATGTTTTGAACCTTGAGCAAAGCCCTGAAGATAAAGAGTATCTTAATGCTGTATTTAGGCCGTTTCATTCGATCAAAGGTGTGGCGAGCTTTCTTAATCTGAATGATATCAGTGGTCTAGCCCATGATTTGGAGAACCTTCTTGATCGGGCAAGAAGTGATGACCTGCCGGTGACTTCCACACTTATCGATATTATCCTCAATGGATCAGACTTCTTGAAGGAAATGATAGGCAGTCTGAAGGGAGTCCTGGATGGTGAAAGGAGCCGGCCTTCAAAACCGGATGTTTCCGCCTTGAAAGATCAAATAAAAAATATCGATCAACAGGTCGATCCCGGGGGCACAGTCGAAAGACTGGGGACCATCCTGGTCGGCGACGGGGTTATAACAGGGGAGGCGCTTGAAGACACCCTTAAAACTGCTCAGGGGCCACCGCTGAAAAAGCTGGGAGAGACCCTGATCGATGAGGGTAAGGCGACTTCGAAACAGGTGTCACAGGCTCTGAGAAAGCAGGCGAATCAAGTTGTCGATGCGAGCACGATCAGGGTGGATGTACAGAAATTGGGTGATATAGTTGACATGGTTGGAGAGCTGGTTATCACTCAGGCTATGATCAGACAGAGCCCGGTCATTCAAACGAGCAAGGACAACAAGCTGATCGAAGACATGACGCAGTTGGCCACTATTAGTTCGGAGCTTCAAAAAATATCAACCGCCTTGAGGATGGTGCCGATTAAACAGACGTTTCAGAGAATGTCCCGTCTGATAAGGGATCTTTCTAAGAGTACGGGGAAGAAGATTGTCGCTGAGATGGCAGGTGAGGATACGGAAATCGACAGAAACATGACAGAGGAGATCTACAGTCCTCTTGTCCATATGGTAAGAAATTCTGTTGATCATGGAATAGAAACCCCCGAAGAACGAATCAGTCTCGGGAAACCTGAAGAGGGCGTGGTTAAACTTAGCGCCTTCCATAAAGGCGGCAAGGTTGTTATCGAGATATCCGATGACGGCAGAGGGCTGGATAAAGAAAAAATACTGAAAAAGGCTGTGGATAAGGGACTTGTAAAAAGCTCAGAAGACCTGCCGGAGCGCGAAATATATAGACTCTTATTCCTTCCGGGGTTTTCAACTGCCGAGAAGATAACAGATATTTCAGGCCGGGGAGTTGGTATGGATGTTGTAAAACAGGCCGTGGAAAAGCTGCGGGGGAAGATAGAAATTGATAGTGTGCTCGGTAAGGGCTCCACGTTTATCATCAAACTCCCCCTTACCATGGCCATTATCAACGGGATGATTGTGCGTGTAGGTAAGGAAAAGTATATTATTCCTATTGTTGCGATCAGGCAGCTGTTGCGTCCTCTGCGAGAATCTTACAACAAGATAGCCGGCAGGGGGGAAACGATAAACGTAATGGGCACTCCCATTCCGCTGGTGAGATTGTATGATCTTTTGAGTATAGAACATGAGCATGAACACCCCTGGGAGGCTGTAACGGTGGTGATTGAAGGTGAGAATGGGGCAAAGTGTATCTTGGTGGATGAGATCATTGGTGAAGAGGAAGTGGTGATCAAGAGTCTTGGCGAAGGGCTGCAAAGTGTCCGAGGAGTTTCCGGCGGCGCTATTATGGGGGATGGCAGTGTAGGATTGATACTGGATCCCGAAGGCTTGTTCGAATTGAGTGAGATGTGAGGGGTAGAAAATGATAGGAGTATGGTCATGAGTGTTGATAAGAATATGAGGATACTGGTGGTTGATGATTTTGCCACAATGAGGAAGGTCATCAAAAATCTCTTAAAACAGGGCGGGTATAATAATATCGTTGAGGCCGAAGATGGTGCAGAGGCCCTCAAGGTCCTGAAATCGGTGAAGGTAGAGTTTGTCATCTCTGACTGGAATATGCCGAATATGAACGGGCTTGAATTTCTGAAGGCAGTCAGGGCAGATGCCGAACTCTCCGGTTTGTCGTTTCTGATGGTGACGGCGGAGGCCCTCCAAGAGAACGTTGTGCTGGCAGTGAAGGCCGGTGTGAGTGACTATATCGTAAAACCGTTTACCGCTGAGGTTCTGAATGAAAAGATCGAGAAGATCTTACAGAAGTCCTAGGAGGAAACCATGGATGTCAGATTTATAAATCCCTTTTTGACGGGGACGATCAATGTGTTGAAGACGATGGCCTCTGTCGAACCGAAGCCGGGCAAGCCATACCTCAAGAAAAACAGCCTGGCCACTGGCGATGTTTCAGGGATAATAGGCCTTACCGGGTCGGTAGTCGGTTCAATGGCCCTGAGCTTCTCCGAGGGGGCTATACTGAAGATCGTATCGAATATGCTGGGGGAAGAGATGACGGAGGTCAACGGTGATATCACGGATGCCGTGGGCGAGATCACCAACATGGTTTCAGGCGCATCCAGAAAGGAACTGGAGGGGATCGGCTTCACTATCACGGCAGCAATTCCTTCGGTCATTTCGGGCAAAAACCACTCGATCAAACATGTCTTGGGGGGGCCTAGTCTCATTATTCCCTTTGAGACGGAGGATGGGCCCTTTACGGTGGATGTGTGTATAAGCGATCCGAAATAGCGGAAAAAGTGGAGAAAAATTCTCACTGGGTAATCCAACCGGTAGCGACTCATACCAAAAAGTGAGGCGACCATGGAACAGAAACTTGTTAAAGGGAAACAAGTGAAAGGGAGACTTCAGACCACAAGCTACCTGAATGATGTATTCAGGCATATCAACGCACTCATTGTTGCATGGGATAAGGAACAGAGGGTTGTCATCTTCAATGAAGTCTTTGTCCGGATGAGCGGTCACGCCGAGTCGGAGATCATCGGTCAACCCCTATCAGCACTGTTTCCCGCAGAAAATCGTTCCGAGTCTCTGCAAAAGATCGAGGGCGCATCACGGAAGGGTGGATTGGTGGAGATCCCGATTCTGCAGAAGGATGGCGGTGCGCGCATAGGGTTGTGGAACATTTCATCCATCTATGATGGAGACAACGGGACACCGGTCATCACCGTTGCTGCGGGACAGGATATCACAGAGCGGAAAAGGCTCGATGCGCAGATCACTCATACCCAGAAGATGGAGGCCATCGGAACTCTGGCGGGGGGTCTTGCACATGATTTTAATAATATTCTCCAGGGCATCTCGGGGTATACCCAACTCCTCTTGATGAGAAAGCCACCGAATGATCCCGACCATGATTATCTCGGCCAGATTGAGGGGCTGATCCAGGTGGCAACCAAACTCATCGAGCAGCTTCTGATCTTTGGCCGGAAGGCGGAGAAAAGGGTGCGGCCGCTTGATCTGAATCGAGAAGTTGCCAAGATCATGAAATCCCTTATGAGAATAATTCCTCGGATGATATCCATCGAAACACACCTGTCTGACGATCTCAAACGAATCAATGTGGATCAGGCACAGCTTGAGGCGGTCATCATGAATCTTGTGGCCAATGCCAGCGACGCCATGCCTGACGGCGGCAGACTTGTTATTGAGACGAAGAACACAATCCTGGATGATTGGTACTGTAAGGATCATGCGGGCACTGTCCCCGGGAGGTATGTATTGCTGACCGTCTCTGATAACGGGTGCGGCATGGACAAGGAGACGCTGGAGCGCATATTTGAGCCATTTTACACGACGAGAGAGATCAGCCGGGGGACCGGGCTCGGTCTTGCCATTGTGTATGGTGTTATCAAAGATTATAAAGGGTATATAACCTGTTCCAGTGAGCCGGGCCAAGGGACCGTTTTCAATGTCTATTTTCCGGGATTAGAGGGTGTTGAGAAGAGAAAAGACCAGCCGGCGGAACCTGAAAAAGCCACTGCGGTGTGTGGCGGTAACCAGACCATTCTTGTAGTCGATGACGAGAAGCCCATCCTTGAAATAGCGTGTGATATACTTGGCCAGTATGGGTATACGACTCTAACGGCGGAGAACGGAGAAGATGCCCTCCATCTGTACGAGAGGGAAAGGGACCGGATTGATCTTATACTTTTGGATGTCGGAATGCCGGGTATGGGAGGATACCAGTGTTTCAAGGAACTTATGAGGATCGATCCCGCGATAAAGGTCATCATCACCACCGGGTATTTCGCCAGTGAGAGGGTGGGAGAGATGCTCGAATCCGGCGCCGCTGGTTTTATCAGTAAACCGTATCGGTTGGCCGATATGGTGAAGAAGGTCAAGGATATCTTAGGTAAAAGATAAGCCGTTACCCGAGCTGATACCGCTTTAATTTCTCTACAAGGGTTGTCCGGTTCAGTTTCAATAACTTCGCCGCCCTGTTCTTTATCCCGCCCGATTCGGCCAGGGCCTTCCGGAGCAGATCTTTTTCAAACTGACAGATTGTTTCATTCAGATCCAGACCGCTGGCGGGGATCTTGATGTCGTGTGTAGCCTCTTTACTCTCCTCTGAGTTCAGTCGTATCTTATCGGGTAGATCCTCCAGCCCTATCGAGCCGTACTCCTTCATGACAACAAGCATCTCAGCCAGGTTCTGTAGTTCCCTCACATTGCCCGGCCAGTGATACTTCATAAGACAATCCATGGCTTCGGGCATCAGCTTCTCTACGTTCTTCTTTTTTGATTTATTGAAGTTCCTCAGGAAATGGTTTGTCAGAACCGGTATATCCACCGTCCTTTCTCTGAGAGGCGGAAGATGGACAGGTATTACATTGATGCGGTAAAAGAGGTCCTCCCTGAATTTCTTTTCCGCCACGGCCTTTTCCAGATCCTGGTTTGTCGCGGTAACAATCCGTACGTCCACATTGATGGTCTTCATGCCTCCGATTCGTTCGAACTGTTTCTCCTGTATCACCCGCAGCACCTTTACCTGCAGTGATGGGCTCATATCGCCGATCTCATCGAGAAAGATTGTTCCCCCGTGTGCCAATTCGAACCGCCCCGTTCTGCTCCGTATCGCTCCGGTAAAGGCACCTTTTTCATGTCCGAACAGTTCACTCTCGAGAAGCTCTTCGGGGATCGCCCCGCAGTTTACGGTAACAAGCGGGCCGTTTTTCCTGTCACTGTTAAAATGCAGTGCCTGGGCTATCAGCTCCTTGCCGGTCCCGCTCTCGCCATAGATGGCAATGGTGCTGTCCGATGAGGCCACCTTCTTAATCTTTTCAACGACGGCCTTCATCCCGTCGCTGTAAGATACGATCTCTCCGAAGTTATATTTTTTCTCCAGCTGGCCCCTGAGCACGGTGTTTTCATCCACCAGTTTCGCGTGGAACAGGGCCCTTCCCACAATCAGGGTGACAAGATCCGCTTTAAAAGGTTTTGTTATATAATCGAAAGCACCCATTCGCATGGCGTCAACGGCACTGCCCACGGTGGCATGACCCGTGATCATGATAACGATATTTTCGGGATTGATCTCTTTTATGAACTTGAGTAGCTGCAGGCCATCGACATGAGGCATCTTCATGTCTGTTATGACCAGATCGTATTTGTCGCAGGGGAAGGTATCCATCGCCTCCCTGCCATCTTTGACCGCTTTTACCTCATGACCTTCTCCGGACAAGAGTTCCACCAGATTTTCTCTGCTGAGATCGTTGTCTTCCGCAACCAATACCTTAATCTTTTTCATGGTAGCCCAGTCTGATAATCAGATTACATTACCTTTTCCCGGATTGGCAACAGCCCTCGCTGCCCCCGATATCTGAGAATTGAGAATCTATGTTGGTGATTTTGGCTTTCTCTGAGAAATTATCACCCTTGCGTCTCTCGCCACATCGCGCCCGATTCTATGGGATGGGAAATATTATAGCAAGTATTTTCTCGTTGTTTTTGCAGATGAGGTGTTATCAGGGTTTCTCCTGTTGACTTTGGATGGTCGTCTGTGGCAGATTAGCGCGGTATCTGCTATTCTGGAAAAGAGATACCATGAGAAAGAGATTACAACAGGGAGGAATGTATGGCTTCTAAGGATAAGATTGCAAGGGATGCCCAAAAGGCTTACTGGGAGGGCGCATTGAGCTGCCGTCTGGAGGTTTTGAAGGAACGCGGCCTCGATCAGGGCAGGATAGCGAAGGATGCCTCTGTCAAAAAGATACGGGCCGAGATACGGAAGATTGCGGGCAGGCTTGCCGTTATAGACAAAAAGCAGGACAAGGTTGCAGAGATGGCGAGAGTCAAGGCCGAGAAGCTGGCCGTTCCCAAGGAGGAAAAGACCAGGAAGGCAAAGGCCGAGGAAGAGGCCGCTGAGGTGAGTAAACGCCAGCAGAAACTGGAAAAGAAGATGGAGAAGAAGAAGGAAAAGAAACAGGCAAAGGAAGACTAGGGTTGATATTGCTGTTCGGTGTTTTGAAGAACGATACGTAGTGCAATAAAAAACGCCCACCGATTGAAAGCCGGTGGGCGTTTGAAACAATTATACATCCAGATTATCCCAGCTTTTTTTCCTTCTCACAAATCTCAGGCCAGCCAGACCGCACCCGAGGAGCAGCATGGTGGTCGGTTCGGGGACCGGTGCCCCCCCTGATGTTGTATTGACCGTGAATGATACGCCGGTGGTCTCAAAGTGACAATCGGGATCGAATCCGAAGCCGAAATTTCCGTCATTACCGATATAACTGCCCAGTGAGTCAATTTCAAGAGCAGTGAATCCACGAGAAACATCCTGCGGGGCGGTTGTGAGATTTACAAAATGAAGTAACTCTATACTTCTCGGGTCGGCGAAATGATCGCCAGAATCGCTACCACCTTCCCTTATTACGCCCTCATCAGCAGAATCGAGGAGATCAACCCATAAAACGTTGTCTCCGTAGTCTTGCCAATATTTGAGGCCGGAAATGGATAACGTGGCGCTCTCGATGGTTTCATCTTCCGGTATGGCCTGATCTATACCCCAC
>JAFCZZ010000376.1 GCA_019314085.1 Deltaproteobacteria bacterium
TCTTTCATCGTCTTCGTCCGAATCGCCTTTGATCGTCTTTATCCGGGCGGTCACCGCTCCCCTGGTGATATTTCCCTTGTCATTTATGACCTCAGAGAGTAGCCCGTCCTCTCCGCCGTGCTCCTCCTGCATCTCCTCCATTACCTGCGTCACAGACTCAAGATTTGCCTGCATTTCGTCAACCGCAGCTTTCTCAGTTCTGAAGTAGCGTGCAACAACTAGTGAAGGAGGAACCAGATCTGCCTTAAATTTTGCTTTTCCGATAACAATGTCAGGCTCTTCCTTATTCTTCTGACCCTTCTCTTCGATTATCCTCCGGAGTTTGTTTGCCTCCGTCCAGCCGTCAGATGCGATCATATACACATCGTCCTGCATCGTGTCGGCCCAGTATGTCATCAGGTGCTGGTAGCTGTCGTACTTGTCGATAAGTAAAACATCTGAAAAGACCGAAAGCAGATCCTCAGAAATCTTATGAATCAGCTCCTTTGAGTTTTCCTTGCACTGTATACCTTTGAGAGTCCCGATATTGTTCTCCAGCCACAGGTCAAAAAGTGCCCGGAGATTCTTTGTATATTCTGTAAATTCCGGATGAGTGTAGATTGTTGTTTTTATCTCCGCTGCATTGACGTTCAACAGACTGTAACCCGGCCGTTCAGCGGCACAAAAGAGTTTATCCTTCAGTGTCGGGCATAACTCCCAGTATTCAGCCAGCCCTTCGAGATCACGGTCAGGGATGCCACCCTTAAGATGAGCTTCAATATCCTGCAGATCCTCAGGCTCGGTGCTGTCAATATATCGTGGAATATTGAGGTTGTAGTCATTCGCCTCAATCTCTGCCACTGGGACAATCCGTGAATAACGCTCTGACTCAGCCTGACTGTTAAACACATCGACAATCTTTCTGATGTCCTGGTGACGGAGGCGGTTCTTGTTGCCGTCCTTCATAAAGCCCTTGCTGGCATCAATCATGAAAATACCTTTTCGGGCGGCAGCGTTTTCCTTGTCCATAACGATGATGCAGGCCGGGATGCCAGTGCCGTAAAAGAGGTTTGAAGGCAGCCCGATGATACCCCGGATGACCCCCTTCCTTACAAGATTCCGGCGGATATCCGCCTCGGCATTTCCCCGGAACAGGACACCATGTGGGAGAATCACCGCAGCCTTTCCGGTGCTTTTCGTGGACCTTAGAATGTGCAGCAGATAAGCATAATCTCCATTCTTCGTGGGAGGGACGCCGTTCTCAAACCGCCCAAACTCGTCCTCGGCGGGATTCAGGCCGTTGCTCCATGCCTTATCCGAAAAAGGTGGATTGGCCACTACAAAATCAAAGGTTTTCAAGCCACCTTCAGCATCTTTGAAATGTGGTTTAGAAAGAGTGTTATCTTTCCAGATTTCGGCTGCGGGCCTGTCGTGCAGGAACATATTCATCCTGGCAAGCCCGGCCGTGGAGTTGTCCTTCTCCTGCCCGTAGATGGTAATACCGCGAGGTGCTTCATCGGCGGCCTTAAGGAGCAGGGATCCGGAGCCGCAGGTGGGATCGTATATCGTCTAGTCCTGCCGGGTGGCCCTGCTCACACCCACCACTTTTGCAATTACCTTGGAGACTTCCGCCGGTGTGTAGAACTGTCCCTTGCTCTTTCCCGATTCAGTTGCAAAATGGCGCATCAGATACTCGTAGGCATCTCCCAGGAGATCATCACCCTCGGCACGGTTGCGGCTGAAATCGAGGTCCGGGTTCTGGAATATGGCGATAAGATTACTGAGTCTGTCAACCATCTCCTTCCCGCTCCCCAGCTTATCCTCGTTGTTGAAGTCTGCGAGATCAATGACACCTTTGAGATTGTTCGCCTCGGCGAGTCGACCGATGATCTTGTTGATCTGATCTCCGATGTCCTTGTCGCCCTTGAGCTTGACCATGTCGGTGAAGCTCCCGCCTTCAGGCACCTCAATCAGGGCATCGGGCTGGCCTGCATATTTATCAGATACGTATTTTACGAAGAGCAGGACGAGCACGTAGTCCTTGTATTGGGACGCATCCATCCCGCCACGTAATTCATCGCAGCTTTTCCAGATTGAACTGTAGAGTCCGGATTTCTTGATTGCCATTAATTGCCTTCCATATTTTGTTGAGCTACTTAATATCTGGTTTGAGAACCTGAAACTTTCCAGAATTCCCTTAATTCTTGGGGAGAAGCTGCAGAGATAACTAAATTTCTCTATTGTTTTCACTTATCATTTAATTTATAAAGCAATTTCATTTTTGTCGTGGGTCAAATGATTTTGTAAACATTTAATAAATGGCAGTTAATTCTTAATTAATCCTGATGATATAGGATTAATAATAGAGATTAACATATCTTACATCTATGACCCACTGGCTTGCCATCTCCAACCGCGACAACTCCGAAGTAGTGATCAGGAAAAACATCTGGGGTGTCCCAAAACGGCACATCAACCAGATTGGAAAGACCAAAACCGGTGACACTCTTCTCATCTATGTCGGGCAGCAAGTCATTGACAAGGATACCACCCTGCCGCCTGCGATCACCGGCTGTTTTGAAATTGCCTCAGAGGTGTATGAAGATTCTTCAAAAATCTTCACGGCACCGCCTAAACTGGGTGATGAACTCTTCCCGCTCCGAATACGTCTAAAGCCGGTTATGGTATTTAAGGAGCCTGTTGAATTCAAACCACTCATCCCTGATCTCAAATTTATCACCAACAAGAAGCAGTGGTCAGGGCACATCAGAGGGCAGGCGATGCGGATGATTCCGGACGTGGACTATCAATTAATCATGAAACAAAGGTGAGGTAGAAGAGACATGAGTGAGATTACAGGGGTTACATTCCCGGTGCCGAAAGAGTATATGTCAAGATTCTTTGAGGACGGAAAGACT
>JAFCZZ010000377.1 GCA_019314085.1 Deltaproteobacteria bacterium
CCGTCTGGGAGGCCCTTCGGGCCCTGTGGCTGACCCATATGCTGGTCATGAGCGATGAAAATTATCCCGGGCCGGGGGTGTCGTTCGGCAGGATAGACCAGGACCTTCTCCCATACTGGGAGCACTCCCTCTCATCCGGCATGGATAGAGAATTCGGGAAGGAACTCCTGAAGTGCTTCTGGCTACATACCAACTACGCCTACGACGCCATGATACGCCTGGGGGATAACCAAGGCATAACCTCGGGATACGGTCAGTTGATAACCCTGTCCGGCATGGGGAAGAACGGTCTGGACATGACCAACGACCTTACGTACGCCATCCTGGAGGTCATAGATGAAATGAGCCCCATCCTGGAGCCCAAACCCAACGTCAGGCTTCACAGGTACACCCCTGATCAGCTCCTGAACGGGCTGGTCGAGATGATCTCCACCAGCCAGGGGGCACCCTTTCTCATCAATTTCGACGAGAGGTCCATGGCCGGGATGATGCGCGAGGCGGAAAGGGCGGGACGGGAAGACCTGATCAACGAAGATACCGTCTACGATTACGCGTCCGTAGGTTGCCTCGAAAACACCATGGTGGGCAATGACCGCTCGGGGACGGTGGACAATAACCTCAACCTCCTCAAGGCGGTGGAATTGGCCCTGACAGGCGGGAAGGATCTCCTCCCCGCCGTCGACCCTATCACTGGCAAACAGGAGAGGATCAGACAGGACGGCCCCGCTACGGGAGACCCCGCTACCTTCAAATCGTGGGATGAGTTCTGGGACGCCTATAGCAGGCAGACCGTCTATATCATCGCCAGGTGCGCCAAGCTGTACGAAACAACAGAGTCGATACGAGCCAGGTTCTGCCCCACGCCATATCTGTCCTGCCTCGTGGATGGCTGCGCCAAAAAGGGTCTCGATATCACGCAGGGGGGAGCCGAACTCAGCCTCACCACCCTGGAGGGGGTTACCTTCGCCACGACCGTGGACTCTCTTCTTGCCATCAGGTATCTGGTCTTTGACAAGAAGGACTGTTCCATGCGGGAACTGGTCCAGGTGCTCAAGGATAATTGGGCAGGGCATGAAGTACTTCAGGCAAAGGCGAAAAACAGGGCGCCCAAATACGGGAGGGATGACGATGCGGCCGATGCCATGGCGAGAAAGGTTATGGACCTGTGGACCGACGAGACATGGAAGCATAAGACCTCCTCCACGCAAAGACAGTTCAGACCGGGTATGCTGAGCTGGAATTACTGGATAGGTGACGGCTACATCATGGCGGCGAGCGCGGACGGGAGACCAAAGGGACAGTTCCTGTCCAACGCCATCTGCCCGTCGAACGGCGCAGACACACATGGCCCCACGGCCAATAGCAACTCCGTGGGAAAGGCCCTCGGCGGGAAGGCGGTCGATGGCAACGGAGACTGGGAGGAATACCTGAACAGCCTCCCGAGCGGTTCCAGCCATACCATCACCCTTCACCCCTCCCTTCTGCGCGATCCGGAACACCGGAAAAAATTCAAGGTGTTCCTGCGTGGGTACGCTGAAAATGGGGGTACATCCCTGCAGATCAATATGCTGGATGCCGATATGCTGAGAGACGCCCAGAGGCATCCTGAGGACTACCGTACACTGCTGGTCAGGATAACAGGGTATAACGCGTACTTCACCGGAATAGGCAGAGAACTCCAAGACGAGGTCATTGCCCGCGAAAGCCACGGGCGTTATTGACACGAAACGGTTCTTAGAGAAGATATGACGGAAGACAGATCATCACCTACGGCCACAGTCCTGGAGATCCAGAGGTTGTCCACGGAGGACGGCCCGGGCATACGGACCACCATCTTTTTGGAAGGCTGCCCCTTGAGGTGCGCCTGGTGTCAGAATCCCGAAAGCATATCGATAGAACCTCAACTTCAGTGGGAGAAGACGGCCTGCATCGGCTGCGGCACCTGTATCGATACCTGCCCCGAAAAGGCCCTTTCCCGGGGAAGCGAGGGGATCATAATCGAAAGACGCACCTGCACATCCTGTGGTCTGTGCAGCGAGGAGTGCCCATCGGCAGCGATGAAGATGTCGGGGAAGATCTGGGGGGTGGAAGGGCTGATTACCGAGGTGTTGAAGGACCGGGCATACTTTGAGAAGTCAGGAGGGGTCACCCTCTCGGGGGGCGAACCGACCATGCAGGCGCCCACCGCGGCCGCCCTCCTCAAGGGCTTCAGAAAAGAGGGTATCCACACAGCGCTCGACACCTCCGGGCAGTGTACGCCGGACACCCTTGACACGCTTCTCCCTTATGTCAATCTGATCATGTACGATATCAAGGAGATAGCCCCGGACAGGCACAGAAGATTCACGGGGGTTTCCAATAAAAAAATATTGGGGAACTTCGCTCATCTCTGCCGCTGCAGGGAGGGGCATGAAATCTCGACAGATCTGTGGGTACGAACCCCCATTATCCCGGGGGCGACGGCGTCCGAAGAAAACATACGGGGAATTGGCCGTTTCATAGCATCGCTGCCGGACAGGGTAGTAAGCCGATGGGAGCTCTGCTCCTTCAACAACCTCTGCGGCGATAAATACCGGCGCCTCGGCATGGAATGGCCATTCAAAGACACCCCCCTCCTGGACAGGGAATATATGGAGGCCCTCGCCGACTGCGCTGCGGGGTCGGGGGTGAACCCGGACATCGTCCGCTGGAGCGGGCCGACACAAATGGAGGAACAAAGGGGATGAAGTCGTTCGAAAAATTCGATACCCAGGACATGAAGGAATTTGAGCCGGAGGCAAAGGTAGGATTGATCGCCACTATCAGCCCCGAAGGCCTCCCGCACATTACCCTGATTACCGCCCTCCAGGCGAAGAGCCCCTCACAGGTAATCTGGGCCCAGTTCTCG
>JAFCZZ010000378.1 GCA_019314085.1 Deltaproteobacteria bacterium
TCGGCTTCGGTGACGTGCACACAAAGGGGCATGTCTACCGGGCCATCCTGGAGGGGCTGGGATACGCCCTCAGGGAGGGGAAGGAGCGAATAGAAAAGCGGACCCATATCCCCATAACCAGTCTCTGCGTATCCGGCGGCGGGTCACAGAGCAGAAACGCCATGCAGGTAACGGCCGATATCTTCGGCCTGCCGACGTCCCGGCCACATGTCTATGAAACATCCGGGCTCGGGGCGGCAATAGATGCCGCTGTGGGTCTCGGCCTGCACGCCGATTTCGAATCGGCGATCAAGGCCATGACGCATGTCGGCGAGGTCTTCGAACCGAACCGGGAGAACCGGGAGCTCTATGACCGACTCTACCACGATGTTTATGAAAAGATGTACCGGCACCTTAAGCCTCTCTATGAAAGGATCAGAGAGATTACCGGCTATCCTCAATGAGACGATGATTAAAAGGGCCCTTCCGCCGGTAGACCGCCCCGAGATATGTACACGGGACAAGGCTGGGGGCTTGCTGTCATTGCCCGGAAGAATCACTTTTTAGCAGTGTTTATCGTATGTTGGTCAAAAACATCTTTTGTTACAATAAAAAATATGATAGGCAGAGGGAAGTCTTCAGGCACACAATTCCAGATGTGGTGAACGCTGAAAGGTCAGTACGGGCTGGTTTCCCCGGAGCTGTCAAGCGGCTGGTGAGCGGTACCGTATCCAACAAGGCAAGAGGGTGACCTGCAAGTCCATATGTACAAATCTTACTACGGCTTCAAAGAGAAACCCTTCCAGATGACACCCGACCCGGCCCATCTCTTTATGAGCAGGGGCCATGCGGATACGTACGCGCATCTCGAATACGCGCTCGCGGAAGACAGGGGCTTTGTGATCGTCACGGGAGAGGTCGGTTCAGGCAAGACGTCTCTCATTAATCTTCTCATCGGAGGGCTGGGAGCAGACTTCAAGGTCGGGGTCCTGACCCCCGGCATCGCACAGCAAGAACAGTTCATGGAGACGGTCTGCCGCCAATTCGGGTTGGACGTAACCAGCGTCGACACGGCAGAAATGCCGGGGATATTTCGAGATTTTCTCATCAGGCAACGAAGTGCCGGGAACAGGGTGATACTCATCGTGGACGAGGCGCAGGATCTAACGGATACCACCATAGAAGAGCTCAGGATGTTTGCAAATCTGGAAACCCGGAGGCAGTACCTGGTTCAAATTATCCTGGCGGGCCGGCCCGAGCTGAAAGAGAGGCTTCAGCAAAACAGGGTAAGAGAATTCGTTCAGCGGGCAACGGTCTCCTGTCACCTGGGCGGCCTAGGAAAAGATGAGGTAGGGCGGTATATCCGCCACCGCCTGCGCTATGCGGGAGGTTCCGAAACCCTCAACATATTCGATCACGAAGCAATCGAATCCATCTTTGTGTATTCCAGAGGAATTCCGAGACTCGCTAATATCATATCCGACGCCGCCCTTGTCTATGGCTATGCTGATGAGCTGAAGACAATCAGCAAAAGGGTCATTGAGGAAGTGGTGAAAGACAGAGATACGGACGGTATTCCGATCGGAGGGATGCGCCACGGGAACACATCGCCTGCAACCGTTCAGGCAGGGGCGGATGGAATAGACAAGGTTATCCGCCGGGATATCGAAGAAAAGATGCACAAACTCGAGAACACGTTCTCCCGCATCAATCAGGAGCTGAACACCCAGAACTCCGCCAGGAAAACCCGGCATGAAGCCGGACTTGAACTTACAGAAATCTTAAAAAGACTGGAAACCCGGCAGGCCATCCTGCTGGAGAGTATCAGATCCCTTCTTCACTAATCCCTCTAATAAACCGATATTACTAGAATATTTTTAAAGGGTGGCACTGTGATCGACTGTGATTCAATGCCCCCGCATGCCTTCATAAAGTACCCTCCACCTGGCAATAGCCAATCGCACCTCTGCACCTCTTCCCCGACGGTTACCACGTGAGGACCATATTTTAACCTGCCGGAATACCTTACTATTCTACAAGCAGTAAGCCCCCCCCCTTTTTTTACCCCCCATATCAGGTTTTCATCCCATTGGCAGTCTCCACTGGTGAAGAAAACGTCCTTCGAGCAATTCCCTTCCCGCCGTCACCATCTGAGCTGAAAATCTGCGCCTAAAGTAGTGAAAATACTCAGGAATACTACTTTAGTAGTATTTACAACGGGTTCTGAATCTGGGACAATGGTAGCCAAGATATGGATAGAAACCAACAAAGCCACGGAGGGCGAAAGAAACAAACAATACGTTGACGGGAGGCAATTGAAAAATGAAAAAATTATTATTTATTATCTTGGCAGTGTTTGTTCTGTCCCTGTCCGGCATGGCCGGCGCCACGACATTTGAATGGGATCTTGGGGATCTGTCCGACCTCGATCACAACTACTACTACACGTGGGGTGAGGATGATTGGGCGATCCCTTCGGGCGACACGGTAGTGTCCGCATCCGTCACCTTTGATGATATACGAAACTATGACTCGAGCTTCAATGATCTGTACATGAGTCTGCTGGATTCGGCCCTCGACGGTACTACCGAATACGAGGACGGGTCAGCCTATGGATCCTACTTTGAAAGCTCGGCCTATACCGGGACACAGATCACGCTGAACCAATGGGAGGACTTACCGGCTACGGCGCAGGACATAACGTATGATTTCGACGCGTCTGAGATCGGCACACTGGTTTCATACCTGGAAAACGATTCCGTCTTCGGTCTCGGCTTCGATCCCGATTGCCACTTTTGGAACGACGGCGTATCATTCACGGTCAATACAACGTCAGGAGGGGCACCGGTCCCCGAACCGACCACCATGCTGCTCCTCGGGTGCGGTCTGGCTGGCCTGAGATTTGTG
>JAFCZZ010000379.1 GCA_019314085.1 Deltaproteobacteria bacterium
CGAATGTTTATCACAGCAAAGAAAGAAACAACCATAGCCACGTTGCCGTTGGGATATGGCGATGGTCTCAGTCGTCTCTTATCCAACAAGGCCGAGGTCCTAATCAAGAACAAAAGAGCTCCCCTAGTCGGAATGATCTGCATGGATATGTGCATGGTGAATGTATCTGGTGTGAAAAACGTAAAGTGCGGCGATCAGGTCACCATCTTTGGCAAAGATCCGTCAGTGGAAGAGCTTGCGGAGAAAATCGGTACGATCAACTACGAGGTAACCTGCAATGTGAGCAAGCGTGTGCCCCGAGTCTACATTCAACAATTAAAATAGGAGGAAAACGTACAATGCCTAAAATCCTAATTCTCTACCATTCAACAACAGGTAATACAAAGGCGATGTCTGAGGCTGTGGAGCTTGGAACACCCACCTATTTTGCCTCAGCAAGTGCCGAGATCAAGCAGTTCATCGATGAGAGCATCAAGTACTACAAGAAGCTTGAGGGGAAAGTGGGCGCAGCGTTTTCTTCGTCTGGAGATCTTGGAGGTGGTAATGAAACAGCGGTATTGAATATCCTACACGCTTTCTTGGTACACGGGATGATCGTTCCCGGATACATCTCTGGAGGGCATTACGGACCAGTCTGTGTAGGCGATCCCAATGAAAAGCGCAAAGAGGCGTGCGAAAAAATGGGGAAAACCGTTGCTCAACTAGTAAAAACCTTGAGTACTGCAGCACAGACAAATCTATGAAGGACAATAAACTCCGCAGAGGTGATTCCGTTAATATCTGTAAGAGAAACAAAGCAGGTAGTCAAACCTATAAAACAAAAGGAGATGCAACATGACTAAGAGTGCAAAAGATATGCGACACAATGATTTTGTCGAGAATATGCGTGATATCCAGACGATTTTCCCAGAATTCACTTGGGAAAAAGCATATAACGATGCCATGGTGCTTTGGACAATGCACGATTACGCAGCATTCACAATTATGGAACAAGAGGTCGGAACCGACAGGGCTGTCCAACTCTATGGCAAGATATGGGAGCTACGTTCGCAACTAGAATGGGGTGGCCTGTGCGAGTTGATCGGTAAGAAACCTGAGGATACGGATTTCACAATACATGACATCGCCAATATCATGATCAAGAGCTTCGCGCTATTTAGCAATCCGATGGAAATCGTAGAGGACACAGAGGATTGTATCACCCTGCGCAACTATGACTGCCCTTACAACACGCAAATCATCTGGAGCATGCTATCGGAAAAAGAGGCTGAAGAATACAATCAGAAGATTCAAGTCGAGTGTAACTACTCCATCTTTGAAACGTACCTGAAACTGGCGGGGTTGTTCGACAAATGGCTGTTCAATTTCCCCTGTCAGTTGTGTCTGAGTGGCAAGCATTGCGAGTTTAGTTTTACGAGGATCAAGCGCCCACTCAGTTCAACAAAGAAGATCAAAACCTACAGGGACAAATACTGAAACACACCGAAAGAATTGCGGTATCTCACCGGCTTTCTTATGAGCCTAGCTTGGGAATATTTGAGCCGAAGGAGCTAGTAAGGGTACATAAGGAACACGCTTACTAGCTCCTTTACTGCCTATAGCTCATTTGAGAAGCAGCGTGTTTCTTCTCACGAAATGAATACAGTGAGTGGCTAATACATACCACGCACAAAAGGCAAGGTGGAGTAATGGTCCGTAGCTACAAAGAGCTGCACCAAATGTCCGTCATGAACCCAGAGGATTTCTGGGCCGCGGAAGCGGAGAAACTGCATTGGTTCAAGAGGTGGGATACAGTACTTAACGACTCCAAGGCGCCATTCTTCCGATGGTTCCAGGGCGGGGAAACCAACCTCTGCTACAACGCCGTTGACCGCCACGTCGCAGGCGGCAAAGGTGCTCACCCAGCGATCATTTGGGAGAGCCCGGAGGCCGGCCAGAGCCGCGTTCTCTCCTTTAACGATCTCCATCGAGAAGTCAACCGTTTCGCTGCCGTGCTACAACGAAATGGAGTCACCAAGGGAGACCGCGTGCTCATTTACCTCCCGATGGTTCCCGAAGCCCTCGTAACCGTGCTTGCTTGCGCCCGCCTGGGAGCCATTCATTCCGTCGTCTTCGCCGGTTTCTCCTACGAGTCGCTTGCCGATCGGATCGACGACTGCCAGCCGAAGATCGTTGTCTGCGCCGACGCCAGCACCCGCAAGGGAAAGGTCATCGCGCTGAAGGCCATTGTGGATCGCGCCCTCGATCACGCTCAGCATATCGTAAACCATGTCATCATCCTCGACCGGGGCATCGATGCTTGGAACCCGGCGCCGGGGCGCGATCTATCATGGGCCGATGAAATGGACGCTGTCGGGGAGGCGAAGGTTGACGCCGTACCTCTTCAGGCAACCGATCCGAGCTACATCCTGTACACGTCTGGAACGACGGGAAAACCAAAGGGCGTGGTCCGCGATACCGGGGGATACATGGTCGCTCTGCACGCATCGATGGATCACGTCTACGGCTGTACGAAGGACGACGTATACTGGTCGACCTCGGATATCGGATGGGTTGTCGGTCATAGCTACATTATTTACGGTCCGCTCCTGTACGGCATTCCTACCGTCATCTTCGAAGGAACGCCCGACAACCCTAATCCCGGAATCTGGTGGGAGATTATCGCTAAGCACCACGTCAGCGTCGTGTTCTCCTCCCCTACTGGCATGCGCATGCTGCGGAGGTTCCCATCTGAGTGGATCAAGAAGCATGATCTGTCATCACTGCGCCACATCTTCCTTGCTGGGGAACCACTGGACGAGCCTACATACCAATGGGTTAGCGAAACGTTGGGTATTCCGGTCATCGATCATTATTGGCAGACCGAGAGCGGTTGGCCCATGATCACCAACCACATGGGTCTCGATCCACTTCCAATCAAGCCAGGATCACCCACGAAAGAAGCCATGGGTTGGCAACTGGATGTGGTTGATGAGAAAGGAAAGGTACTCGCACCTGGAGAGAGAGGATTTCTTGTGGGGCAGGCTCCGCTTCCGCCGGGTACCCTTCTGACGATCTGGGGAAACGATGAAAGATATCTGGATAGCTACTGGCGAATGTGCGAACGCCAGGATCAATCCTTCTATTTCTCTGGAGACTACGAAATCAAGGACAAGGATGCCTATTTCTGGCTTCTTGGAAG
>JAFCZZ010000037.1 GCA_019314085.1 Deltaproteobacteria bacterium
CCCCTTTTCCGTTATTCTTTTGAGATACTTGTTCCTGAAGGGGTTGTAGAAAAATCGCGAGATGATCGCCCTCAAGGCATCCCGAAAGGGTTGCCAGAGAAGCATGTTAATGCCATGACAATAAACGGGCCTCTCGACGTCCCCCCTGGTCAAGACGTTCCGAAGTATCAGGCAGTTGAGCTGGCTCTGATTCTTCAGGGCGTGGACAACCACCCCCTTCTCCGAGAGATCCTTCAGCTTTTCCAGATCTTCTTCGTCCGCTTTCGCCTTTGACAAGGCCCTGCCCAGGAGTCGAAACAGGGGGGATTTTTTCTCTTCATACAGGAGGCCGCTGTAGTATTCCCCTACCCGCCTCCCGAACAGTTTCCACTTAGATGTGCCTACCATGATCTCTCTTTATCTGCCCGCTCCACCTTCAGCTGACCTGCCAGTTAACGGGACAGCATTCCGGGAATCTCCGAATCATGTAATCTCTCACATATTGTTCGATCTCGTAGGCCGTCGAAAAGGGCATCACCTGTTCCAGCAGTTCTCTCGATTCCCTGACCGTTGAATTGCGGATTATTTTCTTGACGCGGGGGATTGCCAGAGGGGTCATGCTCAGCCCATCAAGCTCAAGGCCCAGCAGAATGGGCGTACACAGGGGGTCGCCCGCCATCTCACCGCACATGGCAACCTTTATGCCGGCCTTGTGTCCCGCATCGACAACCTGCCTGAGCATTATCAGGACGGCGGGGTGAAGGGGTTCATAGAGATAGGTAACCCGCTCGTTCACCCGGTCGATCGCAAGCGCGTATTGTATCAGATCATTTGTACCGATACTGAAGAAATCCACCTTCTCCGCCAGTCTATCGGCCATGATCACCGCAGAGGGGACCTCTATCATAATCCCTATCTTTATATCTTCATCAATGGGAATCCCACCCGATAACAATTCTTCTTTTACCTCATCGATGATCTTCCTGGCATCCACAATCTCCTGGATGCCGGAGATCATGGGAAGCAGAATACCGGTATTGCCGTGGACACTGGCACGCAGTATGGCCCTCAGTTGTACCTTGAAGAGTTCGACCTCCTGGAGACAGAATCGTATCGCCCTCAGACCCATCACCGGATTCATCTCTTCAGCCAGCCCGGCATCGGAGATGAACTTGTCACCTCCCAGGTCAAAGGTCCTGATGGTGGCCCACTTGATTCCCTCGCCCTCTATCACCTTCTTATAATTTAAAAAGTGCTCCTCTTCGGTGGGAAGCTTCTTTCGGTTGATATAGATAAATTCCGTCCGGTACAGCCCCACACCATTGGCCCCGTGAAACACCGCCGATGGTATCTCTTCGACAAACTCTATGTTCGCTCCCACGCCC
The DNA here is from genome assembly GCA_019314085.1 of Deltaproteobacteria bacterium. The sequence goes on from JAFCZZ010000037.1 coordinate 1,365, forward strand.
ACACTATGGCCATCCGCCGTCACGGCGGGAAGGTGGGCATCCTTGATCATATCCTCTTCCATTGCGAGGTAGTGCCGCTTTTTGTCCTCGTATCTCCTTATCACCTCCGGATCGGGATTCACGATAACAACACCGGCCGTTCCGTCAACAATGATGAGATCACCGGTGCTCACCTCTGCAGTAACCCTTTCCAGCCCGACAACCGCGGGGATCTCTATCGATTTTGCCACGATCGCGGTATGAGAAGTCTTGCCGCCCATGTCCGTGGCAAAACCCAGGATCTTTCGGGTCGCCATCTGGACCGTATCGGCCGGTGAGAGGTCTCTCGCGATAATGACAACCTCCCCCTCGATATCGGAGATTTTCTCATGCATCTTCCCGGACAGATTTCTCAATATCCTCTGCCCCACATACTCCAGATCCCGGATACGCTCCCTGAGGTAGTCGTCTTCTATCTTATCAAATATCTCCCGTTGGTTGGAGAGCGTCATCTTCAACGCCCATTCCGCATTAACCCGATGTTCTTCTATATTTTTTATGGTACTTTCGACAAACGTCTTGTCCGCGAGTATCATGATATAGACATCGATAAGGAGCGGGCCTACCCCCTTGCGATCACCGATATCCTTTTTTATGTCCAGCAATTCCCTCTTTGAGTCCTTGAGGGCACGCTTGTACCGTTTTACCTCCCTGGAGACGAAGCGACTACTGTCCAATTTATAGAGCGTTTCCTTGACATCCTGATGGTTCAAGGCATAGGCCCGCCCGATCACGATACCAGGGGACACCCCGATACCCCTCAGAGCCGCTATTGTCTTCAGTTCATTCTCGCTCAATTACTCTTCTCCAAATTTATCTTCTATGAGCCGTTCAAGCTCCCTCATGACATCATCCGCATCCAGACCCTCAGCCTCGACGGTGAGACAGCTTCCCATGGGGCAAGCGAGTGTCAGTATCTCAAGGATACTCTTGCCGTCAATTCTTTCCCCATCTTTCGCAAGAAACACCTTCGATTCATACCTGCTCAGTACATCCACTATCTTGGCGGCGGCCCTCGCGTGAAGCCCCAGTTTATTTTTCAGTGTAAATGCCTTTGCTCTCTTCATACTACACTATCACCACAAAAAAGAGTGTCGCTCCATACAGCATTGCAAGAGAGGATATCCCTCTGCCCACCAGCCAGGAGCACAAAAGGACAAGGACAAGGGTTCCCCCCAGTGCCAAGACCCAGGCAAGATTCGCGAGCGGAAAAGAGGAATCCACAAAGACCGCACCCAGTAGGGCAAGAAAGAAGGTTGCAGACCACTTGAGCCTCCTGGTCTTATACGGCAGGGCTATCCTTCCCAGGAACCCGATACCACCCTTTCCGTCCTGATAACCCTCCATAAATCCCTTCAGGCGTATCCATATATGGATAGAATTATATGCTATCAGAAAAAGTAGAGGAGCAAATAAGACTCCCTCAAGCGCAAGGATAACCGCGGCCACCGACGAGAACGGCCTGAGTCCTCCCCAGAAAAAGGGATCACCCACCGCGGCATAGGGGGCCATCAGTGCTTCTTTGCGGCGAGGCGCCTCCGGGCGATCGCTCCTTTCACCGGATTCCTCCTCCAGCCTGGCCACAGAGGCTATGATCGCTCCCGTCAGGTACGGATGGGAACTGAACGGGAGCAGGTGCCGTGTCAGTATCTCGGAAATCCACTTTTTGTTTCCCCCGGATCGGACCAGGGGAATCAGGGAATAGGCAAATCCCACATTCTGCATCCCACGGAAACTCCATGAAGATTGAATGGATAGAGACCTAAAAAATATCCCCGCCAGGTCACACTTCTTCATCCTACACGACCCTCTTCTGTTCCTTGAAACCCTTCACCCGTGAACCTCTCAAAGTACACACATTAGCGCCCTCTGAGACGAAATGTAAGTAACATGTTTAGCAAATTCGGTCAATATTATATGGTTTTCACAGACCATTCCCTCATTTTTTTATTGACACGACATTTTTTATCTGTTACGAACCGCGCCAGTCTATTCGGAGCATTTGCAACAATCGGGGCGATGCAGTATTGACGGCCCGATTTTTTTTGTCCGATACGCACTCAATCAAAAAAAGGGGGACGATTCCCATGCTTTGCCAAACTGTTAAAGAAGGTTTTGAATGTGTCTTTATGACCAAAAAAGGATGTAGTTTCAATGGCGGTAGCTGCCACCCGATCGTTGAAAAATGCGAAGGATGCGAGAGGTGTATTGAATATTCTTCCGTCAAATATTGCATAATGTATCCCGATCCCGCCGGAAAATGGGCTATGGGTGGGTGTCCGTCAGCGACACACATAGAAAAAACCGCCGCAGAAGCGGCCCAGAAAATCAACCCGTTGAAGGCATCAAAGAGAGGATCAAGAAGGTAACTCTCCTCGCAGCAAGTCCCTGTCACAGGTCCTGAAACGTTCTATGGATGAGACTCTTCTCCATTGCGGAGATCAACGCAAAAAAGCCGGCTTTCCAGCCGGCTTTTTCATGCACATCCTTGAGGATAAACAGCACCGTTTAACCGATGATTTCTCTTATTTCCTTGAGTTCCCTCTTGATGTCCGCCAGTCTGCCATCCGCGTCAGGGGAGGGCTCCCCTCCCTTGTTGATACGGGCCAAGCGCTTCCTGGCCCCGGCTATAGTAAACATCTCTTCGTACAGCAGACTTTTGATCTCCAGCAACTGCTCAACGTCTTTTCTCCGGTAGAGGCGCTGGTCCGATCTCGTCCGTGTCGGCCTGACCGTCTTGAATTCCGACTCCCAGTATCTGACAACGTACGGCTCTACGCCCAGTATCCTGCCAACCTCACCGATACGGAAATAATTCTTGTCAGGAATAACCATGATAGGAAACCCGCACAAATCCGAGGCACGAGAAACATTCAGATGATCAGCTGTTGAGCGCTTTTTTTAACACCTGGCTTGATTTAAAGGTCAAGACTTTTCTGGCCGATATTTCGATTTCCTTACCGGTCTGTGGGTTTCTTCCCCTACGGGCTGTCTTTTTTCTGATACTTAATTTGCCGAACCCGGAGATCTTGACATCCTCGCCTTCGGCAAGGGTATCCTTTATGATGTCAAACACCGACTCTACAAAGCGTGCCGCATCGCTCTTTGAGATACCTATCTTCTCATGCACATTTCTTATGATATCAGCTTTTGTCATCTTTCCCTCCCTCGTTATGATATTTAAATCTCCAGTCCCCTGATCTTTGCTCCCGTGTGCTTCACTATTGTCTCCACGAGCCGCTCATGGACCTCGTTGACCTCACCATCCGTCAGAGTTTTCGTAGCCGAACGATATGTAAATCTCACGGCCAGACTCTTCATCCCACTTGGAACACCTTTACCGACATATACATCAAATATGTCTATATACTCAAGTAAATTCTCGTTTTTTTCAAGGGCGAGATCCAAGAGATATCTCACCTCTACCGTCTCATCCACCACAAAGGCAACATCTCTCGAAACGGCAGGCAATTTTGGAATATTTCGGTAGAGAAAATCCTCACGTACGAGGGGAATAATCGAATGAAGATCGAGTTCGAAGACCACGGCCTTCCCCTTTATGTCCATCTTTTCAAGGACATCGGGATGAACGTCACCCAGATATCCGATGGTCCTGCCGTCCGATATCACATGACATGATCTCCCGGGGTGGAGAAAGGGGCGGTCGCAACCGGATGTGAACCGGATAGTTCGAATTCTCAGGGCTTCAAACAGATTTTCCATACTCCCCTTCAGGTCGTAGAAATCGGCATGCACGCCTTCATCGAAATGCCACAACCTGTCATAACGAGCGCCACAGACGAGGCCCCCTATCCTTTCGTGCTCTTGGGGCAGCTGCTCTCCAACATCGGTAAATACCTTTCCCATTTCGAATATTCGGAGGTCATGATTTCCGGCACTGATGTTCTTGCTCATTGTCGCCAGAAGACCATGTACGAGACCCGTCCTCATGACGGACATGTCTTCTCCGAGGGGATCTTCAAGCCGTATGAACCGCCGTCCCTCATCACCCTCACCCAGACCGAGGATGTCCGCAGACGTGGGTGAGGTAAAACTGTAGTTGATAACCTCTGAATACCCATAACCGTTCAATATGGTCCGGATTCTGCTTTGCAGTGTCCTCTTGCCGCCCGTGCTCACCGCTTCGGGTGAAAGCTCGGGCAGGGACGTGGGAATACCTTCGTAACCATGGATCCGTGCTATCTCCTCGGTCAGATCTATCTCCCGCGAAATGTCAACCCTGAAGGTGGGGGGTGTTACCCGATAGACTCCCTGCTTCTCCTCGCTCACGGTCATTTCGAGTCCTTCAAGGATCTCCTTCATCTCCCCTGCTTCAATCTGTGTCCCCAGGATCCTGTTCACCCGTTCGGGGCGGAGAGGTATATCCCGCACCACTTCGATCTTCCGGGGATATTCATCAATGCACCCCCTGCATATCGAGCCGCCCGACAGCTCCGCTATCAGCTGGGCTGCTCGGTCGAGAGCCCTGATTACCCCGTCAGGATCTATTCCCCGCTCAAAGCGAAAGGCGGCGTCCGTACCCATCCCCAGGGATCTCGAGGATTTTCTGATGGAAGAAGGATTGAAATAGGCACTCTCAAGGAGGACATCCTTGGTGTCATCCTCCACCTCGGAATCGAGGCCGCCCATGATACCGGCAACCGCGACCGGGCCGGCACCGTCACAGATCATCAGGGTATCGGCGCTCAGTGTTCGCGGTTTTTCGTCCAGGGAGACAAACTGCTCACCCTCCTCGGCGCCTCTCACGACGATCCGTTCTTCCTTGAGAGACCGGAGGTTAAAGGCATGCAGGGGCTGACCGAGCTCCATCATGACAAAGTTTGTCACATCAACAACATTATTAATCGCGCGCAGACCCACTGCCTCGAGCCTCATGCGCATCCATGCGGGGGAAGGCCGTATTTTAATATCCTTTATGAGCCGTGCAGTATAACGGGGACAGAGATCAGAATTGAGGATCGTCACGGATGTCAGCGTATCGATGTCCTCCCCCTTTTCCTCGAATGTTATATCGGGGTAGCGCACCCTTCCCCCCGTCATGGCGGCGATCTCTCTCGCTATCCCTATCATGCTCAGACAATCGGCACGGTTGGGGGTAATCGATATCTCAAGCGCGACATCCTCCAGATCAAGGGCTGCGGCAAGATCTTCACCAAGGGTAAAGGTGTCGGGGAGCATCATGATGCCGGTGGCATCTTCGCCTATCCCCAGTTCCTCTTCGGAGCAGAGCATCCCCTCAGATACCTCCCCCCGCAACCGGGAACTCTTTATCGTGTACCCGCCCGGTATGGTCGCCCCCACCGTGGCGAGGGGGACGATATCACCCTCATGTATGTTTTGTGCGCCGCACACCACCGGGAAGGTCTTACCGCCCGTGGAGACCTCACACAGCGAAAGTTTGTCGGCATTGGGATGGGGTTGTATTGACAGTATCTTTGCGACAACCACCCCGGAAAACCAGGGGCTCACTTTTTCTATGGAATCAACCTCCAGACCGGCCATTGTCAGCTTGCCAGCGATCTCCTCCGGGGTCAGTTCCACATCAATATAATCCTTCAACCATTTGAGACTGACTAACATATATATTCACCAACAATCAGGTATACGGTTAAAACTGACCGAGGAATCTCCGGTCATTCTCGAAAAACAGACGAATATCCGATATGCCGTATTTGAGCATCGCGATCCTCTCGACACCGAGGCCGAAGGCAAAACCGGAGATCTCTTCGGTATCGTAGTGAACGGTCTTGAAAACCTCGGGATCAACCATCCCGCTTCCGAGGATCTCTATCCATCCGCTGTGGCCGCACACTCGGCAGCCAGTGCCTTTGCACATCACGCACTGTATGTCAACTTCCGCACTCGGTTCCGTAAAGGGGAAAAAGCTGGGACGAAATCTGAGTTGAGTACCGCTCCCGAACATCTGCCGGAGGAAAAAGGTAAGGACACCCTTTAGATCTCCGAACGTGATGCCTTTGTCAACCAGAAGGCCCTCGACCTGATGAAACATGGGGGTATGGGAGATATCGGAATCGGGCCGATACACCTTGCCGGGCGAGAGAATCCTCACGGGGGGAGTATGGTTCTCCATCGTCCTGATCTGAACGGGAGAGGTATGGGTGCGCAGGACAACGTTGTCGGTTACATAGAATGTATCATGTGCATCCCGGGCGGGATGATCTTCGGGAATATTGAGGGCCTCGAAATTATAATAGGTCAGCTCCACCTCGGGCCCCTCCACCACGGAGAACCCCAGTGTTGCAAAGATGTCGCAGATTTCACCCTCCACCCGAGTGACGGGATGGACCTTCCCGTATCGCACCCCTCTTCCGGGAAGGGTGACGTCGATCCGTTCCTCACGCAGAGCCCTATCCTTATCGCCGGTCTCTATATCTTCCAGCGCCTTCTCTATCTTTTCCAGCAGGGATTTTTTTATGTCGTTGGAAAGCTTGCCGAGAAGGGGTTTCTCTTCGGGAGTGACATCCTTCAGTCCCCGGAGGAGATCCGTGAGGAGCCCCTTCCTGCCGAGGTATCTGGTCTTTATGTCAAGAAAATCCCCTCCGGTCTCTGCTGAATCTATCTCACCATCAGCCTTTCTCCGCAGATCTTCGAGGGCTTCTTTCACGTAATCTACTCGCCTTTCGCCATACCGGCAATCTTTGAAAAGGCCCCGGGATCGCTAACGGCAAGCTCTGCAAGTATCTTTCTGTCCAGATCAACTCCCGCATTCTTTATCCCGCTGATTAGTCTGCTGTATGAGATTCCGTTCATACGGGCCGCGGCGTTTATCCTCGCGATCCAGAGTTTTCTGAAATCACGTTTCCGGACCCTGCGATCCCGGTAAGAGTATTTCATCGCCCTCTCAACGGCCTCGGTAGCGGTCCGATATAACCGGCTTCTCGCCCCGAAATATCCCTTTGCGAGCTTCAGCACCCCTCTCCTCTTTTTCCTCGCATGTATGCTTCTCTTTACCCTTGGCATATATATCTCCCTCAAACTCCCATTACATATAGGGAATCAGCTTTTTTATTCTGTTCGTATCGCTCTTGCTCAGGAGACCTGATTTTCTCAGACCTCTCTTTCGCTTGCTCGTCTTTTTCGTCAGGATGTGGCTGGCATAGGCCTTATTTCTCTTGACCTTCCCTTTTGCGGTAAGGCCGAACCTCTTAGCCGCCCCTCTGCGTGTCTTCATCTTTGGCATTCGCTTGCTCCCAATCCTATTATTATAAAAACTGTCACTTCTTCGGGGGAGATACCACCATTATCATGTTTCTCCCCTCGCGCTTGGGAAACTGGTCAACGACACATGTCTCTCCCAGCCTTTCCTTTATATTCTCCATGATCTGTCTTCCCTTGTCCGCATAGACAATCTCCCGTCCCCTGAACATCATGGTTATCTTCACCTTGTTGTTCTGTTCGAGAAAGCGTTGTATGTGGCGAAGCTTGACGAGAAGATCGTGTTCCTCGGTCTTGGGCCTGATACGAATCTCCTTCAGCTGAACGGAACTCCGACTCGTCTTTGCGCCGTGAGTCTTCTTGCTCTGCTGATACATGTGCTTCCCGTAATCCATGATGCGGCACACCGGCGGCGAGGAACTTGGGGCCACCTCAACCAGGTCGAGATCCACTTTTTCAGCCTCCGCCAAGGCATTAGCAAGGGTCAGTATTCCCAACTGCTCACCATCAGCGCTGACCACCCGTACCTTGTCGACCCTGATCTCGTTGTTGATTCTCAAATGCTTAGCTATGTGTCACCTCCTGATATTTTGCAGAAAAGTTGCATTATAACACATTTTCATTCATATCTGTCGCACTTTTCGCGCACAATGGCAACAAAATCATCAATGCTCATGGAACCGAGATTCTTACCACCATCCCGCTGCCGGGGTGAGACCTCTCCGGTTTCCACCTCCCGGTCACCGATAACAAGCATATACGGGACCTTCTGCATCTGTCCTTCCCGTATCTTATAACCGAGTTTCTCGTTTCTAAAATCCCTCTCGCAGCGCACTCCCGCCTCAACAAGGCGGCGGTAAACCTCCTCGCCGTGAGGAATCTGGTTGTCGGTCACGGTCAGAATAGTCGCCTGCACCGGGGACAGCCAGACGGGAAAGGCACCCGCGTAATGTTCAATCAAAACCCCCATGAACCGCTCGATCGCGCCCAGGATAACCCTGTGCAGCATAACGGGCCGGTGAAACCCCCATGAACCGCTCGATCGCGCCCAGGATAACCCTGTGCAGCATAACGGGCCGGTGTTTCTCTCCATCTGTCCCTATGTATGCCAAATCAAACCGCTCGGGAAGGGCAAAGTCGCACTGTATGGTCGCGCACTGCCATTTTCTCCCGAGCGCATCCTTGAGCTTGAAGTCTATCTTGGGCCCGTAGAACGCTCCGTCCCCTTCGTTGATATCATATGTTATCTTATTGTCCTCAAGCGCGAGACTCAGGGCGGCGGTTGCCAGC
>JAFCZZ010000007.1 GCA_019314085.1 Deltaproteobacteria bacterium
AGCTCGTTGGTGTTGGAGCAATGCACGCCATCGTAAGCTCCAATGTCTAAAAACCGCCCCTTGAACGCCTTGGGAAAGTGCTCGAGCACTACGCGGTCTTCTTGGTTCTGTGCGGTCACGGCACTTAGCCTTTCTTCTGACTGTTCAGCGCAGCCCGGTCGGGCCATCTTGCCCAGAACAGTTTGCTGTCTTTTCGCTCCGGGTTGTCTGACTCGTTCAGCTCCCGCAGCTCATCCTGTACCTGCAAGTCGTTGACCCGCAGCGACACGCCCTCGTCAACCAACCAGCCGAGGCGGTGGAGCTGACAGCCAAACTCACTGTCAGCTCCATAGGTGCGGTAGATGGGGTTCCACCAGGCCCGGCCCGTCGGGTCGCCCTGCGCCACGGCCACGGCAATGCCGGCTGCGCGGCGCACCACTCCAAAGTTGGCGTAGGTCTTTCCGTGGATGTTCTCGAACCCCCAGTCGCCGCGGAAGTTCTGCTCGAAGGCCACCTCGCCGATCTCAGGATCGCGCACCAACCGCTCGATGGCTTCAGCAATGGCGCCATCAGTGATGAGCTCGGCGTCGTCGTTGAAGTGAGCTACGTAGGGGTAGCCCCGCTCGACCGCAAAGGCGAACCCCAGGTTGAACGCTAGCACTGCCCCTGTCAGCTGACCCCGCTGACCGATAAACGTGACGTCGGGCTGGTCGACCAGCCACCGGCGGCTGCCATCGGTCGAGCCGCCGTCGACCACGGCAAAGTGGCACGGAACACCGGCGCGGACGCGGATGCTCTCAATAGCCGCCCGCAGCGGCCCCAACCGGTTGTAGGTGGCCAGCACCACGCACACGGGTTCGGCGGGCGGTCGAGGAGCCGGCAACGTTGCCACGGCCGGACTCGCGACAATGGGCGGCGCATACGGCTGCAGACGATAGGTCGCAGGCGATCGCGGAGGGGGCGGAAGCTCGGGCGGCGGGACGTCTTTAGCAATGGCTTGGCGTTTGGCCCGCAACGGACCCCATCGAGATTCCCAGCTCATGACAGATCACCGGCTAGCCGCTCGAGCAGCACGCGCGTCTTGCGGCCCACCGCAAGCGCAGAGAACGGCGTCACGTCCATGCCGCGACAGCGCCCGCCCTGACGGACCGTCTCCGCAGCACGCCGCATGGCCGCGACAGCCGCGTCCATGTCGTAGTCGAGATAGGTGGAGCCCTCGGGCCACTCATAGAACGGATGGCAGGGAACCGTTCCGGTCTGCGGCACAAGCTCGTCCCGCTCCCCGCAGAACGTCTGCGGTCCGCCGCTCGGCGTGTAGACCATGAGGTTGCCCGCCAGCTTGGCATCGAACGCGGGCATGTCAAAACCCTCGCCGCGCGAGAGCGTCACGTAGCAATCGCCCATGTTGTGCAGCTGCAGCATCTGCTCACCGGTGAGCCGCTTGGCGATGATGTGCACCCCGCGCTCCAAGTTGTCCGGTGTCCACCCATTTGCCAACACCGCCTCGTCCGCCGTCCAGCCGCGCAGCGCCTCCATGGGGGAGGTGGGGTAGTCCAGGAGCGGAGGGGACTTCTCGCTCGTCTTGAGCATCAGCATGGCCTGACCGGGACGGAAGGCTCGCAGAAACGCGCCGATCAGCTGCCGCTGCTCCTTGCGGGGCTCCCACTTGCCCACATGATAGAAGCGGACCGGCCCCGGGCGGCGCTCGCGCTCGTTCAGCGCCAGATGCGGGTCGTCGGGCAAAAACGGGCACGGCACCCAGTGCAGCCGCTCGCGCTCAACTCCTGCTTCAACAAGCAGCTCGACGGCCGCCGGCGTGCCGACCCAGCTGCTCGCCGCCGTGTTGAGCGCTGCCACGTCATCTGGGTGCACACCGCTCTGCCGCTCCCAGACCGTGCAGATGGTGCGCCGGTCATTGATGTACTGTAGCTGCTTGACCGAATACCAGCGATGCGTCACCAGCGACGGCAGCACGCCCGGTGTGGGCACAACCATCTGCACCTGCGCGACGTAAGAAGCGATCTTGGCATACAACAGATCGCCATACAGCTGGTCGACCACCCGGTCCTCGCCGCTGGGACTGCGGTGACGCGGAATGGCAGAGCGCAGGTGCACTGGTACGCCAGCAAGCGACAGCGAGCGGGCTAGACGGCGCACGTGCTCACAGAAGCCGTCCGCATAGATCTCCCAGGGGCCCTGAAAGAGCACCCCGCGCTCATGATCAGCAGATTTTCCGGGCTTCACATACATCGGCCCAGTACGCGGGTCGCTAAAATCCCGGTAGCTCCGCATCTGCTCGAAGATTGTGACAGGTCGGTCGGCCATGTCAGGCGGGCCACACTTTGTTGTGGTCGATGCGAGCTCGCCATGAGCAGCGCGCGCAGGTAAAAAGCTCGCTCTCCATGATGACTCCAGCGGTGCGGAACGTCGTGCCGTCCTCGAACACGCTCAGCTCGCCGGCGGTGCGCCGGTCCAGATACCAGTTGCGATTGCTCTGACGCACGGTCACGAGCGACTGGTCTGGTGGCAGGCCGGCTTTTTCGATGCAGCTGGGGCAAAACAAGATCAGTGCAAGCTCGTTTTCGAACGCCGGGTCTTGCACCATGATGATGTCGCCAACGCCACGATGAGTCACCTCCCGACCCGATCGCGTGACGTAGGTCAACGGCACGTAGGCTCGGGCGATCTCGGGATTATCGGTAAACTGGTTGCTGTAGCGCGTGGCCACGCTGCTAGGATCGCCTCGCTGGATCCCGTGCTCGTTGGCAATGCGCTTCTCCGCATCGTCCTCAGCTCGACGACGGCGCGATTCGGCAAGCTGCTCGGCCACGGCCTGGTCGTGCTTACTGGTGGTGGTGCCGTACCTGACAAGGATGTCGAGCGGCACCCCAATGGGATCCGGATCTACAGCCTTTTCGCAGTCAGAAGCCGACGCCGGCGGCGGCGTGACGGGCTCGGGGTCGGGGGGCGGCGCAACCGGGTCGGGGGGCGGCGACGCTGTCGCCTTTTCGTCCTCAGCCATGGTTTGCAGGATGCCGTTCAGACATCGTTCCGTCAAGCGCTAAGATGACTCGGAGGCAACTTATTGCGCCGCCGAACCCCGGTCAGGACTGCTGCTCCGGATGGTACTCGCCACCGGTCATGTCGAAGGTGCGCGCCACCGCCTCTTGAGCGGTGCGCATATCCGGCGGAACCTGCAGGAAATAGTGCTTGTAGCTACCATCTGGCTCGGGGGAGCTGTCAACCATCGCCCGTCCCGGGCGCCGGCGTCTCGCTCCGCTTCAGCTTTAGCGCAGCAACGTCATACAGGCTGCCGGCGGCAGTTGTGGCGGCATCCACGAACTGCTCACGGGTCACGCCGATTTTGATGGCTGCACTAGCTATCTGCTCAACCGTTGTAGCGATCTGCCCGAACATCGCGATCCGCTCGAGCAGCCCCGACCACACAGTGTCGAACAGAGGTTTCGGAGGACTGTCTTTTGATTTTTTCTTGGTCATGGCGATTGTTCCTGCGGCGCAGGGGGCGGAGAAATCAACACGCCCAACGTCTTCAGCACAGCAACAGTCTTGCGCGCCTCGACCCGATCGCTCTCCTTCTCCTGTTCGGACAGGTCGGCGTAGGCCGTTTCACGTTGACGTTTCCAGCGCAGCAGGTTCTTGGCGTCGCAGTGTTTCGTCTCGCGGTACTTCTCCCAGCCGCTCCAGCGCTCGTGCTCCAAAGCGGCAAGCGCCTCGATCACACCGTCTTCGAACGCCACCACAGCAGCCTGGGGCGCGCACCCTTGGCAACTGCCCGTCCCGTCGTAGTCATCGCAGCCGTCAGGCGTAACACACCCGGCCGGTTCATTGTCTCCCGTCTTCGCCCCGACCGACTTGGCAAACATGCCGTGCGACGGGCGAGGCGTGGTGTCGGCTGACTCGGGCACAACAGCCGGGGCGAGCGTGGTGGCGACATGGTCGAGGCACCGCTTAGCGACATCGGCGGCATTACTGTTGCCGTACAGTTCATCCATTGTGTAATCCGGTCTATCGGCACAAATTACTGCCCACTGCTCAAAGCACTCCGGCACCCGCCCACCCTCGGCGCTCGGCTGAGGCGCAAAGACGAGGTCGCCGGCTCGGTGACGCTCGACGAGCCACTCCAGCGTATCGGCCAGATCGGCATTGCGGCTCTCAGGTTCCGCGTCGGTGCGCAGGTCATCGAGGGCGTTGCTCCAACAGTCTCCCATGCTGAAGTCGCGGTGCCGCGTAACCAGCCGCTCGACATATTCCGGCACAGCAACCGGCTGGGCGGCGGCACGGGCTAACTGGTCCTCAGCCTCAGCAATCCGGTCATTGTCCTCGCCCTGAAGCCGCTCCAGCTCCCCAATCCGCTCCGCAAGGTCGGCTTCGGTTACCTCTGCGGCGTCTCGCTCCTCGGCGATCGTCTCCCTGAGCGAGTCGGCTGTGCGCACGAGGTTATCGACAACATCACACGTGGCCCCGCAGGCAGGATGTGGAAGCTCCGGCTCTGGGTCCGAGCAATCGTTGAAAGCCCTGAACTGCTGCGCCTTGATAGCGGCCAGGTCAGCTTCGGCAGTGATGGCCCGGTCACGCTCGCGCTGTCCAGCTGCCACCTCAGCATCCCGCTCCGCCACCGCCTTGTCGCGATCAGTCTCGAGCCAACCAATCAACTCGCTCAGGTTGCCGTCGGCATCCGTCAGAGAACGAAGTTCATCCTCAGCTTCGGCGATGGTGTCTTCGGCCTCTTCGGCGCGCTGCTTCCACGCCAGGTCTTCCTCGTGCTGGTGGGCCTGCGTCTCGGTCAGCGCGCACTGGTCGTAGTAGCTCTGCTGAAAATCGATCCTCTCAGCGCGGTCGGACACGAGCGCTTCGATGGCTCCAGCCGCCTCCCTCAAAGAGCCGGTAACATTGTTTCCGTGCCAATCGTCCATATCGGCCAGCTCCCGCAGCCTGCTGATGAGCGGTCCGTAGACAGCCTCAGCTGCGGCCCGTTCATCGGGTTTAGGCGGCGCGGACGACGGGGGCGCCTCGGCGTTGCGATACTGGAGCTCTAGGCGCAAGTCCGGCATGGTCTCCATGGCGACGGTGGAATGGGCCAGCAGCACCAGTAGCTGCATCAACGCGGGCTCGCCGAGCACGGCCTCGTCGCCGCGGCCCCCTCGCTCATCCACCACGCTCACAATCGCCGACCGGGTCCCGCGCCGGGTGCGCCCCCGATAGTCGGCGTACTCGAACGCTAGCGCTCGACCGCCACGAACGAGCGGAAGATCCACCCGCCATTCGCGCAGGCTCACGTCGGGATCCTCCCGCCAGTGGACATCACGCAGAGCATCAAACGCGTTACTGCCGGCCATCGTCTACTCCTCTTTCAAACGCACGCCGGCGCCGTTGTCGCCAGCAAAAAATTCGGCTGCGCCACAGCCCGGGACCGCTCAGTTTAACTGCTTGTAGAGCATCAACTGCCCCCTCGCGCCCCAGACCGGCGGGCCTGGTTCCAACGCTCTACGAAGTCGATTCGAGCACAGTCGCGGCGGCACTGAATGGCCACGGCCTCGGATGTTGGCAAGCGGGCCGGGTAGACGCTACCGTCCAACGGATCGACCCAGGCAGGGGCGGAGCCCAGCCATCGGGCTTCCCGCAAATACCCCTCATCCGTCATCGGTTCGGCTGCCATGGCTCGAGCTCCCTTTTTCTGCGTCTCGGATTACGAGGCCATCACCCGTCAGTGACAACAGATGGCTGCGCACCTGCACCCGCAACAGATCTACGCCGCAAAACGGAAACGCCGTGTGCTCCCACAAGATGTGATCAGCGCTCTCGTCGGAGATCTGTCGACAGAGTTTAGCGGCTTCCCAGCGAACCAATTATATGCCTGTCATGGGCTCTTCCCCGCGGTTGCGCCAGCTTCACCGTTCGGCACCGAGCACGCACACACTCCGACAATCGAAGGCTTCCCGCGGCGGCCACGCAACACGCCGTCGCAATCCGGGCAGGTCACCTTTACCCAACAGTCGGCGCAATACTCGCCACGCTCGTCCTGTTCGGCCCCGCCCGTGCACCAACAGACCAACCGGCGGCAGCGTTTGCACCGAAACACTCCCTGGCACGAGAATGCAACGGGGATCCCCATCCACCAACGAACAGCTTGACGGCGGGCGCTCTCGTCGCACCCGTGCACGACCGTTTTCGTCCCACGGAGATCGCGTTTGACTAGCTCGATCTGCCACTGCTCGGACGTCCAGCACGTAACCTCTTGGCCCTGGCAGCTCACCTATTTCTTCCCTTCACGGTCAGACAATCCCTTATTCTCCTCGCCGATGCGGATGTCGTCAGAAGCGCCGACCACCAAACCAGCAATGTCGTCATCGCCGCCGCCGCGGAAGACGATCTTAGGCATCTTTGCGCGGGCACGGGCGGCCGCCGCTAGCATGATGTCCGCCTTGTTCCGCGCAGTCCCCTGCGCCCCGTTTTCAATCTGTACCGTCACAACGTCACCGGTCAGAATGTAGCGAGCCCGCAGAGTGTCACCTGGCACCGTCCGAGAATACTCCACCTGTGCCAAGTCGATGGGCGGGCTCGGGGCCCTGGCCCCGCAGAACGGGCAGAAGGCTACCTGCGAGCCATACT
The DNA here is from genome assembly GCA_019314085.1 of Deltaproteobacteria bacterium. The sequence continues at coordinate 6,610 of JAFCZZ010000007.1, forward strand.
CACCGTTGCCCACCCAGTATTCGCCGTGCTCGTTCTCGTCGCAGCCATCGGTGGCTGGGCCATGCCCAGCGCTGGGCGTCCTCTCGCTGCAGCCGTGCCGCTCAGTCATAATGCCTCTCATGTTCAAAGGGCGGTCGAGAGCGCTCCCACTATTCACCGGTGGGCATGGTGGCGCTCAAGACGGGGCCGCCAAAAACGCCTAGGAAAGCTGAACTGCTAAGCACCAGGTTGTGAACCACCATCTCGACGGAAGAGCCTTTCTTGCATCGGTATTGAAGGGCCAGCCTTCCTTCTACAAAGGCGGTCGCCGGGATCGGATCGTCGGAATCGAACTTCTCGACCCCACCAACTTTTAGGGAGCTGATCGCAAAGTAGTGGTGCTGGTAGATGTAGAGCCGCTCGATTATAAAATCACGCTTGGCGGACTTCGACTTGACAACCACCCCTTTGAAGGTGCCTGCGGCCAGCCCGTCCAAGAAGATCAGCGGGCAAGTGGCTAGTAAAACGGGCATCGAGTGGATCCTTTTGTGACGGTTGGAAGTGCGTTCTACTTACCGGCCGGCAGCGGCTCCGAAGCCCCGGGGGGCCACTGCACAAAGTCGAGGTCCGGGTAGTTGGCAACGTCGATGCGCCCATGCTCAGCAAGAGCTTTCACACGGCGGCAGCACTCGGCCGGGCTGAGCCTCGCCTGCCAACTGCCCTTTCTCTCCGGGCAGGGCACATCCATGATGACCTCGCCGCCGGCCTGGCCGGCAAACTGGACGACGAGGTCATGGGCGTCGATCAGGCCGACGAAGCCAAACCTCGGCTGGCACACGATGACGGCCGTGAGCTCGAGGGCGACCGGCAGCTCAACCGGCAGCGGAGAGTCCGCCGAGACGGCGCAGCCGCTATTAGCGTCAAGAAAGTAACAGCGCCACGGTGGTCGCTGTGGGCTATCGGGGTCAGTCACGATGCTCTCCTTTCACTCGCAGGCAACGGAGCGGGCCGCCGCATCCGCAGGCAATGCTCGTCGTGTTTGATGCGACGGCTCTTTGACGTTTCGCCGCAATCGGGGCACACCCAAACCCCTGGCACGCCATCGTATTGGAGCGAGTCGGTTGGGTGCTGTTCTTCGTCCCAGTAGATCTTGAAGTAGCGACTCACGATTCAGCCCTTACCCCGTAGAAACAGCCGCAGAGCTTGCAAAGATGCACGACCACGGTGCCGAGTTCGGGCATCACCATAGGCCGCAAGACGCCAGCCGACTCGTGCGCTCGGGGCTCTGCTAAAAAGTGCTTCGCCGGGCAGACGCTGCCGGGCGGGGCTCTGCTAAAAAGTGCTTCGCCGGGCAGACGCTGCCGGGCAAGAGGTCAAATTTTCGCAACACTTCAGCGGCCGCAACCTTCGCGTCCATTAGCCGGCGGTGCTTTCCGTAAAACCTCTGCCGCCAGTAGACCGCATACCACCTGACCTCGCCCCCCCGAGGCCCCGGCGACAGGTAGCCATGGATGAGGGTTCCACGGGGCCCGAGGTGGTGCTTCCTGCGCCGGTCACAGTTCCAGGAGACGTCTACGCGTGCCATCACCCCGGAACATACTACCGCGTTGCCCCCGTGGCAACCCCGCTCCTCAGCCGGCAGGCTCAAACGGAAGCGGGGGCTCAGGCAGCTCGAGCAACGGGGCGGCGGAGATGACGTTCAAGTAGGTGGTGCCGTGGTACTCGATGCGGGCCCCTGCAGTCATGCTCGAACCGCTCCCAATCAAACATGCGAGGCCACCATGGGCGCAGATACGCGACCGACACCACGCGCTCGGAGCTGACGTCCTCGGTGTAGCGAAACTGCCCAGTGATGTCGGCAAGCGCCTCGTCGGGAAGCTGGCGGTTCGCTAAGCGGATCAGAAAAGCGTTCGGGTCGTCCTGCTCCTCGGCAAAGGCGCGTAGGGCACCAGAGGGATCGCTCATGACCGCTGCGCCGAACTGGTAGAGATGGTCGGTCACGTCATCGGGCATGGGGGCGGGCTCCTGCTCGCCATACTCGACGTAATCATCCAAAGCGGTCAGTGGAGAGATGTCCTCGCGGGCAGCTTCGGCGATGATGTTCTCAGCTAGATCCCACAACTGGGGCTGCACAAAGTGCACCGCGTCGTAGTCGATGCGCGGCGAGAGGCCCGCCATGTCCAGCGCGACCACCACGGGGTAGTCCTCGAGACGCACAGACGGGACGTCCTCTGCCGTTAGATCTGCGAGCGCACCAGCAAGGATCCCGGACACGGCCTTCTGCTGCGCGTAGGCGTAAGTGGTCTCCTCACCCGTGGCCGTGTGAAAGCCCGGGTACTGCGACACGCCCATGGTAACGCCGCCAGCAAAGTCGGTCGGGCGGGCCTGAAACTCGTTGCGCCGCATTTTTCTCATGACGGCTCCCGTCTCTCTCGCTCGCGAGCCCGCTGCCACATGGCATGCTCCTGGTACCAGCGGTAGGTCGCGGAGATGCCAGCAGAGAGACTCGTTTTTGCCTGCCAGCCAAGCTGGCTCAAGCGGCTGCAATCTAGCCGCTTGAGTAGCGTGCCATCGGGGCGGCGGTCATCAAACACCAGCTGTCCGCTGAAACCGATCCAGGAGGCCATCATCTCGGCCAGTCGAGCGATGGTGATGTCCCGACCCGTGCCCACGTTCAGCAGGCGCGTCTCGTCGGTGCTCTCCAAGACGTGGGCCACGGCATCGGCCAGATCAGCAACGTAGAGAAACTCCCGGCGCGGCTTGCCGCTGCCCCAGACCGACACCTCCGGCGCCATCGAGAGCTTGGCCTCGTGCAGCTTACGCATCAGCGCCGGCAGGACGTGTGAGTTTTCCAGGTCAAAGTTGTCCCAGGGGCCGTACAGGTTGGTGGGCATCAGGCTCACGTAAGAGGTGCCGTGCTGCCGGTTGTAGGCCTCGCACAGCTTGATACCGGCAATCTTGGCCACGGCGTAAGGCTCATTGGTCGGCTCCAGCGGGCCGCTGAGCAGCTTTCCCTCGAGTATGGGTTGAGAGCAGTCCCGCGGGTAGATACAGCTCGAGCCAAGAAACAGCAGCCGCCGCACCCCAAACCGATAGGCCGTGTCGATCACCGTCGACTGAATTGCAAGGTTGTCGCTGATGAAGCTCGCGGGCTGCTGACTGTTGGCGGCGATCCCGCCCACCCGGGCCGCAGCCAAGATGACAAATTCCGGGCGGTTGTCCTCAAACCAGCTCTCCGCTTGGGCTTGGCAGCGCAGATCGACCCGCTCTCTGTCTACGGTGAGCACGTGGCGATAGCGCCCAGCGCGCAAGCGCCGCACCACGGCATTGCCCACCAGCCCCCGGTGGCCCGCCACAAAGACCCTCGATCCCGGCCCCATGCGCTCGGTCGCAGTCATGGGGCTATCTTACGCTAGCCTGCTGCAGTGCGGAGACATGAAACGGACCATAGCGGCCAGCGCGCAACTGGGCGGGGGTCGCCCACATTGGGCGGCCCTCGTCGCTTGCGCGCAACCGGCCGGTCGCCTCGGCCACGTAAATGTAGGTGCGGCGGCCCCGCTCCATCACCATGCCAACGGGGACCAGCTGAACGACCGTCAGCCCCGTCTCCTCGTGCAGCTCGCGGGCGGCGGCATGCTGCGGGCACTCACCAGGCTCGACATGACCGCCAGGGATGCCGAGCTTCGCGCCCCGTCCAGCGTGGTCGACCGCCAGCACCTTGCCGCCGTGGCACACCACCACCCGGGCGATCTCGGTCACTGCCGAGGCCATGACTGGTAGAGCGGCACTTGCGAGGACAGCAACTGTCGCGCAAGAACTGCGGCCTGCTCCTTCTTTTCCTGGTTGGCCATGGCTCGAGTGATGAGGTAGGTGGTCAGAGCGCTAGCCATCGAGGCGGCGATGGCCGAGGCCGCGGCCGTGACGGCAGCCGCGATCGCAAGCTCTCTCATCTCCGTCTTGGTCATAGGGGAAACCGGATCTGCTCGGGCGGAACGATAGAACGCAGCGTGTAGAGCCGGAAGTACTGTCGCCTCGGTGGCGAGAGCGAGTCGGGCACCTTGCACAACCAGTAGTTGTCGCCGAGCGCTTCGATGGCAGCATCGAAGTCGTCGAAGTTTCTGGCGGACGTCGCGTCCTCGCGCTGCGGCTCGAAATCGACGACATGGATCCCCTTCATTTGGAGGATCGCCTCAACCTGCGCGTTGAGCTCGATGTCGATCATGAACAGATCCCAACCCTCCCCCCGGGCGCGGCGGGCCAGCTGCTCAAAGTGCAGCGGTTGGAAGACCGTGAAATCCGGAGCATCCACGAAGGCCTGCTTGGCGGCGGCCCGGGTGCGATACTTGGGCATCTGCGTCCTCCTTACCGATAGTCGGTCACGTAGGTAGAACCGGCGAAGTCAAATTCGGTGGCATCCCCGCCCAGCTCGACGTCGCGCGCAAAAGCGTCGACATCAAAATAGCGCTCACCGATCTCCTTGCCAAGCTCGGCGACGCCGCCGATGGAATCGACGTACTCTTCGCCGCGCTCCTGATTGCTCAGGTTGAGGTAGTACTCGTCGTCAGGATCGTCGGCATTGAGATCGAAACCAAGATCGCGGCCAAAGGTTTCGTAGTCAAAGTACATCTCGGCGTTGTTTTTGCCGAGCTCTCCCACGCCGCCAAGGTCGTCGATCAGATTCTCGACGTAGTCCTTCATCCGGCCTTCCATCACGCGCACTTCATCACGCACGAGCAGCAAGGCCTCGTCCAGATCTGTGACGCCGTGATTGTCCATGACGTAGAACAGAGCCGGCTTTTCCCACTCCTCCAGCGTGACCACCTCATCGAAGAAGCGCGCGATCGACGGGCCTTGGTACACGCCCATCGCGCCAAAGAGAGCCGCGTCCTCCGAGGACCCGTCGATAAATTCGATCTCGTACTCCTCGACAGGTAAACGGGCCCGAAACTTCGCCTCGAACTGCTCCGCGCTCCGGAAGTAGAAGCCGCCGGCTGTGATGTCGTATGGGTTGGCGTAAAGGACTGTTTCTTCCATGTGTTCCTCGGTTTGCGCAGTCAACGACGAGCAGCCAACTTGCGGGCTCCCCAAAAGGCCGTACCCCCGCCAAGCACCACGCCCCCTCCAATGAGGCCGCGACGGATCCAGCGCTTGCGTGCCGCCGCCTGCTCAACAGTCTCTGCCGAGCTGAGCAGCTTCACGGTAGCACCAGGCCCAAGGGTCAGCTTGCTCAGTTTAGGAGTAGAGCCAACCTCTTCGCGAGCTTTTTGCCAGTTGGCGCTCTCTTCAATGGTGACCTTCCAGCCGTAGACAAAATCGTTGAAGATGCGGCCCAGCGGCACGTTGTCTTTGCTGCAAGGCCCCAGATCCAGGCACTCCTTGTGCACTGCACCCGCGGTGTCATCAATGACGCAATACTGCCTTTTGGGCGCCACAAACCAGTTGGCCAACGAAGTCACCGACGCCTCGGTCCAGCCGGGCTTGCTCTTCTGCGACTGGTCGAGCAAGATCTGCAATAGCACGCCAAAGAGGAAGCGGCCGTTGTCCCCGACGATGGCGCAATTCAGGCACCCGGGAACGCGGCGGGCAGCGTAAATTCCTTCGAGTAGCAGCACGATCTCGCGCTGCACATGGACCGGGATCCCTGAAATCTTGTACTTGGAGGCCGCAGCAGCATGCCACTTGTTGTAGTTGGCTCGCATGGCCGGGTCGCGGCTTCCGCCGCCAGCAAGCCACTCAATCAGCCGTATGCGCGCATCGTCCTGCGCCACCAGATCGGACGGGTCCACCTGGTTGCTTGGGCCAGTGCCGCGGTGGTAGCCGAAGGTGAGCGGATGATATTTCTCGGCGCAGTAGGCCGCGTATTTTTGCTGCAGCGCAGCCTGCTCGCCCGGGGACACGGCCGCTGCAGTAAAGAGACTGCCGATGCCGCCCACCATCAGAGCCACGATGCCGCCAATGACGGGGATAGCGTCCGCGGCGCCGCCGGCGGCAGCAGCTGCGTTTTTGATGGCGCTGCCGACCAAGGTGGTCCCCTGCGAGACCTGCGTGACGACATCGGCCACGACATTGGCGACCTGCGCGCCCACGGGCTGGCCGGCCGGCGCGCCCATGGCAGACTCAATGATCGTACCCATGGCGTCCACGGCAATGGCCAGCTCGGGGTTACTGTCCGCAAAGCTGCCCTTGGTGTTGGGGCTCAAAGAACCGACCGCAAGAGACATGCCGTCGGCAAACTCGTTCGCAGAGCTCTGCAGCACCTGACCGTACTGCGCCAAGGAGCCGAGGCCAGCGGGCGAGGCTGCGGGAGACGAACCGATCGACTCCCACGTTGCACCTGGCAGCTGAATTGCTTGGACCATAGACTACCGCTTGCCGAGCTTCCACGCTGCCACGCCCACTACGCTCACGGCGCCGATACCGAGCGCGATCTTCACGCCCAGGCCTAGCCCGGCCCCATCATCTTCGGACTCCGAGGACTCCGAGGCCCACAGTGCCTTGTTGAGCACGGGGCGAGCTGCAAACGTTTTGAGCGTGGGCAGAGCGTTGAGCTTCCCCGTAATCACCACCTGCTTGCGCTCCCATCCAGGGGCATAGTCGCCGAGAAACTGCCGTAGCCAAGCGCCGGGACCGACCGATGCGCCAAGCAGCAGCACCAGATCACTGGGCCCCCCGGAAAGCCTTGGCATGGCGTCGATGTTTGCACCAGCCCCGCCGCCTGGCACCTTTGCCACCGTCGCAAGCTCCCGGTGTTGCCAGGAGCTGAGCGCAGCGGGCCTGGAGGGCAGCTGGAAATTCCAGCGGCCGCTCGAGCGCAGCGCCGAGGTAAAATGGCCTGAGAGCGGCGAGCCGAGGGCGTCTTGCAGGGCCGCAATCCGGTCCTCGGTCACCGCTGGGGACTTGATCGTCCAGAGGTTGTAGTACCCGCTTTCAGTGCAGCTGGTTTTCAAGGCGTTGGCCTGCTTTTTCCAGCGATCGGGAGGGCGAATCGTCAGGAAATTGTGAGCTGCTCGCTCAATCCCGCTCTGGAGCATGGGAGAAGCAGGCTCGGTGGCGCCCAGATCCCAAGCCGCCCCCGAAAGGCCCCCATCGGGCGAGAGCAGCAGCCGCAACGCCGCTCGAACGCGCTTTTCGTTGTGGTAGCGCAACGACCAAACGCCTTTGATGTTGCGGTAAGTGCCGTTGTTCCAACTGCTGGACGGGCAGCACTTGTCCCCATCGGGCTCGCTCAGCTGCCCGCCAGCGCAGTAGTCGGCCTCCAAAGAAGTGTTCACCGAGGCCCAACCCCGTAGCGCCCTGGTCGTGTCGTAACTCATCGCTTCTTGCCTCGTGCGGTGAAGTACCCAATCCCGCCAAACAGGAGCACGGCGCCTCCCACCCACGCCCACCACGGCACGCCGGCGCCTTGCGCCTCGGACGAGTCCTGGCTCGGGTCGAACAGCAGAGGGTGCGCGCCAGGCCGCGAAGCGATGGTTGTGAGGTGCTGCTGCGGTGCGGCCGCAAACGTCGCACCTACGCCGACTCGAGCGGGCCCTGCCATGACCGGGCGCACGCCCCAGCCGGGCACCGGCTCGCTTTTCCAGTCAGAGTCGTACGGCTCAGGGTAGTTGCGGAAGTAGGTCATCGGAGGATTCATGAGAGCTCCTTTTACGCTGCGCAGTGCTTGAGTTCATCCAGCAGCCAGTCCCGGGCGAGGCCAAGCTCCTTGAAACGTTTGGTGGCAGCGGCCTTGCGCGATTCGGTGGCCCGGTCGGGGTGAGTGCGAGCGGCCTCGCGCTTGAACGCGGCCAAGATCTCCGCCTCGGTCGGCTGGCCTTTGAGCTTGAGCCGACGCAGGTACTTGCGACGCAGCTTCGCCGGATCGACACCGGCCGAGCTTGGCGCTGCCTGGGAGCAAGAGCCTCGGGCCGCAACGTTGCGGGCAAGCTCGATGCAGCCCAGGCACACGGGTGTGCCAGTTTCGACGTGAATGGTGCAGTGCCCGAGACACACCGGCCGCTCGCACACGCTGCACAGCCCAATCATAGGCTGGCCACAGCGCCGCCCCGTCTCGCCGGGAGGAGCAAAGTGTAGCGCACAACCAATCCCCTGCCGTTGAGACTCGCGCCAACGCCCAAACACGTGGGCTTGGATGCGTCCGATGATGCGGATGGCGACGGTGGTCTCTGGGTTTTGTGTGACCACGGCTGCAGAGGCCTGGCCAAAGACCTGGCTCAGCAGACTGTCAAAGCTGAGTCCGCCCGATGGCACCAGCTCACCGCTTGCTCCGAGCAGCGCCGGGCCACACTAGACCGGCAAGCAGCAAACCGCCACCGAGCACAGACACACCGATTGCGACGCCCTTCCACGGGATGGTGCCGCTCGGGGTCGCGGGCATGACCACCGGTGGGGTCTGGGGCTGCATTGCCGACTGCTGGGCCAGAGCCTCAACACCAGGCGGGATGGCGACGATGGCGCTCGGGCCGCCGGCACGGGCGAGAGCGGCAACAGCATCGGGCTGTCCAAGGATGTCGAACACAGGCTGCCCTGAAGCCACAGATCCCAGAGCTACCAGTACGGCTTTACCGTTCGCGACCGCTTGGTCGACCCAAGGCATCCCCGTCGTCGACAGGTAGGGCACAACAGTGCCCTGGCTGCCGTCGGTGGATGAGGGCTGAAATGCCGTGGTGCTCAGCGAGTAGAGAACCGCGGCCTGCAGCTCACTCCTCACATACTGCAGCGCACCACGATGCTCCGCCTGAAACAGCGCCTCCCAGTTTACGGGGGCCGACGGGTCCATCGCCACCGGATCGGCCGGATCTACGCCAGGACCGCGCAACTGCTCGTACGGATAGGTCTGCTCGGGGCGAGAGACGGGGCTTTGGGCGCGCGAATCAAATCCGTGGTCTACGCCATCGTAGCTCCCCCAGTGCTTCGGCCGCTGCTGTTCGATGATTTCCATGACGCCTCCATCCTAACGAACTTCGGAGCGCTAGTCCCGGCCTCGCCGCCCTCTTTTCTTGGTCAGGAGATAGATCCCCGCAACCGCCATCCCCAGCCCGAGACCGATAGGCACCCAGGGCACTGAACGGGCCACGGGTGCCAGCTGCGGCTCTAGCGGGGTCGGGGACGGCCAGCCAGGTGCAGAGGGCGCCATCACGCCTTGCGGCGCGCCCTGCGGCGCAACAGCTGGCGGCGCATAAGGATCTCCACCTTGCGGGGGTGCAAAGTCCGAAGGGGGCGCTGTCGTGCTCGGAGCGAGCCAGCGAGTCGGAACCGAATGCTCGGGCGCAAGCGCGGTGACCGCCGCTGCATCGTCGCTGGTCGGCGGCGGCAGCGCCAGCACTGGAGCCACCGGGCTCGCCGCTGCGCCCGAGGACGGCACGATGGCCTTGGCCCTCTCGGCTCCGGTCGGCAGCGGCGAGAGCAGCTCAGGGGTCGCCGCCGACGGGATCACGGCAGCGGCTGCGTGGTAGCCTTGCCTGGGAGCGGTGGCGAGAGTGGCGCGCTCCTGGTCGGTCAAAATCTCGTCGTACAGAGTAGTGGGCGAGCTATCGATGTCGACCGGCAATGTCAGCCGCTGGGCTAGCGCCGTTCTCTCACCGCCGCTAGATGCGGTGATGAGAGAACGGGTCGGGACGGTGGGGGCGATGATCATGGCTCCGCTCAATACCGGGCCGCCGGAAGACGCGTCCGCTTCTTGTCCTTGAAGATCACGTACAGCAGCCCGCCGACGCCGAGTGCGGCCACGGCCATGCCCACCGGCGTCCCGAACTTGGCCAGCAGGCTGGGCTCAGCCAGCAGCGGGGCAATGTGACTTGTCATCACCACCGTCTCGATCTCGTCCTTGGGGACAGCGGCAAGCTGGCGATCACCAGCTCCCGGGGTCACCAGCGACAGCGTGGCAAACACGATGTTGCCCTCGCCAAGCTTGCGCTCGACCCAGGCCGAGCCACTCTGCGCAGCGAGCTGCTTAGCGGCTGCAGGGCTAGAGGCTGCGGCGGCAATCTCCTCGGGGCTGAAGGACTGCACCGCCACAGCGCGATCGGACAGGAACACCGCCCGGGCCTGCTCGAGGTTTTGCAGCAGCACCTCGGCCACCTCGGATTTGTAGCGCATGCGACCTTTGTCGTCCTGCTCCACAAACTGAGCCAATGCCTCAGGGGTGCCGGGTTGAATCGTCGGGCCGCCGCCAGGGGGACCGACAGGGACCTCGGCGCCGAGCCCGTTGATACCAGTGTAGGGCCACGAGTTTTTGTACGGGGCGCGGAAGTGAGAAACGTCGGTGTAGCTGGGGACCATGGCATTCTCCTACGATCTTGGCAATTGAGTCTGTGTGGCAGGGCTCAGCGACGTCGGTTGGGGCGGGCTGGGGAGGACTTGCGCTTGGAGGAGCCCAGTAGCACCGCTCCACCCACGAGCAGCGCCGCTGCGCCAACCCCAAGCGCAATGCGCTCGCCGTAGTTGCGGCGGGCCCAGAAGGCTCCTGGGCCGTAGTCGGGGGGATCGATGACGGGCTTGTCCGTCTGGGGGGGCGCCACCACCGGGGGCGTGGTGACAGGGGGGATCGTGGTTGGCGGCACCACGGGCACGCCGCCGGGCAGGCCGTAGCAGTTCGGCGGCACGCCAATGGTCCCCGAAGGGCATTGGGCGGCGCCAGTAGGGGGCACGGCAGGGGTCGAGCCCGGCACCGAGACGCAGTAGGGAGGCTGGCCGTAGCTCCCCTCGGGGCAGAGATTGGTAGCCGGCTGATCGACGATCTTCTCCCCAAAGCACACTGGAGGGATGCCCCATTGACCGGGAGGACACTGCTCGCTGCCGGGGGAGCTGCCCTGCTCATATTTCGCCGCGTAGTCCGCGATGAGGGCGGCACAGATCGGACCCTGCGGGACCACCTGGGGATTGTAGGGAACGCCGCGACTCAGTCCGTAGCTCACTAGCGCAGCGCGAGTGTTGGGACCAGCCTTGCAGTCGATGGGGCCAGGGGACTGGTCCATCAGCAGCAACATCGTCTGCAGGCCGCAAGCATCATCGCAGTTGGGACCGATGCCAACCTGGGCCGTCCCGTCTTGACCGGTAGAGTCGTTGTGATAGGCGACATCCAGTCCGAGGCCCGCTTGGCGTGGCGGGGATACCGGTGAGTAGGTCATCGCTTCTTCCTTTTTTTGCCCACCACGACCAGAACGACCAAACCCGCCGCGGCCAGGCCCAGCCCGCCCAAAATGGCGAGTTGGGTGGTCTGGTCAAGCCCCGCCCAGCCAGCCTTCGCAAGAGGAGCGGGGGGCTGATACTCCGGCGGAGAGTCGAGCAAGGGCGCGGCGGAGGAGGCAGGGTACCGCAGACGGGATGTCGGAGGCGCCGAGGACACTATCGTCGGCGCGCGAGCGGCTACCGAGTTTGACGAGACCGCGCCCGATTGCAGTCTCTCCCATTCGCTGGTGAGCATGCGGCAGAATTCCGCCGTGACGTGGCTCAGGTTGGTGACCCCGCGGCTGCGACCGAAATCGGCCGCGGCTTTGAGCGTGGGGCCATCAACGTTGCCCGAGATCGGACCGGCATAGAAGCCCAGATCGGCCAGCATCTGCTGCATTGCAAAGGGGCTGCCGCAATACGGCGGGCTCGAGGTGGCCGTGAAGCTCCCGTGGGCCGTAGGCACCTCGGCGCCCAGGGCGAATGAACGGTTGGCAGAGTACATGAGCCGACTAGCCTCCGATAACTTTGCCCACCTGCCGCGGCCAGCGACGGTGCGCGTAAACGCCCAAAAGTGCTCCACCCATCACGCCCAGGCCCAGGCAGGCCCAGCGAGGAATGCCGTCGCCGCCAAACAGCGCTGAGCGCTCGGCAACTCCGAGCCCAAAGAAGCGCCCAAAGGCGTGCAGCGCAACAGGGCTGCCCCCTTGGCTGACTTCGAGCACGGACTGGAGGGTGGAAACGTTCATGTCGGTGCTACCGAGCGATCACGACCGAGCAATCACGACCGAGCGGCCGCGGCGCTTCTTCAAAATGGCCGCGCCGCCCACCACGGCCAGTCCGATGCCCCCCAAAATGGCCAGGCCCTTCAGACCGATGCCCGCGGCGGCCATCTTCGTGGGCACGTACTCGCCGCCAACCTTGTCGTAGCCGATGACGGGCTTGGGACCCGGGGTGGCGTTACGGTTGAGCAGCTCCTCCATGACCGACAGATGCGCTTTGGTCGGCATGCCCGAGGAGGGCTGCAAACTGTGATCGCTCACGAACGCGCTGTAGGCCGACCTGTCGCCCGAGCCCCACGGCGTGCCCAGCTGGAGCGCTCCGTAGCCCAGCTCGCCCAGAGCGGCCCGGATAGCGTCGACAGCTCGCTTGGCCGCCGCGCAAGTGGCTCCCTGGGGCAAGCCGGCCTTTCCGCACCCCTGACCCGTCAGCCAGTCGCTCCATACCGTGGCGCCCGAAAAGTCGAAACCGCCCAGGCCAGAACAGCCACAACCCATGCCGCTCATCATCTCGCGGGGCTGAAAGGAGTAATACGAACCCGTTGCTTTGTAGGTCATGCTGTTACCTTTCCAGTGCTGGTTCCAAAGGCCAGCCAGAGGACTACGGCTGCGGCGGCTGCGGCAGCGAAAGTGGCAAGCGAGGGTAACGGCGCGCCGCCACCGTTGTTCTTGCCCACGGGAAGGAGTGGTTGCGGCTGCAGCTGCACTTGGCGGCTCGCAGCTGTCCCTTTCCAGGCGCCCTCACCCCGGCCATAGGCCAGCGACGGGCCCCCGTAGCCGGCCGGGCTTGACAGATAGTGCGCCCAGAGCACGGGAGCTGCCCGCCAGTAGGATAGATCTGAGCCGGGGCCATCTAGCTCCAACCACTGCGCTGGGGCCACTTTGACGTTTGGCCACTCAGCGGTGATGTCGGGGTGGTCAGCAACGCGCTGGCCCAGAGTGTCGTCGTTGTACTTCCACCCCAAGTGGTAGCTGACTGTGCCACTGGTGGCGCTGGTGAGCACTACCTCAACAATCCAGTTGCCGCCGCCAAGACTCTCGATGCACACGCCACTGACGTTGAGATCTTCCTGGCGCTGCAGCTGTCCAGCCGCTTTGGCCCAGAGCAGTGCCGCGGACGAGGACGGAATGGACGGCACCCCTGATGCTCGCAGGCGCAACACGTACACGTCGTCATGGGACTGCCACAGCCGCCAGTAGGGGCTATAGCAGTCCGGCGGGCAGTCGCCCGACAACGCTGATGTCGGCGCGTAGGTCACAGGGTCCTCTCCGCTAGCGCCCACCAAAAACGACCCCTCGGCTGGAGCGGCTGAGGAAGGTCATCACATTCACGGATGACCCCCGGTAACACCAGGCCGAGGAGGCGTTTTTGGTGAGCGCAGCGTGCCACGTTTACTTGCCTCCGAGCAAGTTTTTGAGAAGCTTCAGCCCGAGCATCAACCCGATACCCGCACCGAAGCCGTAGACGTAACCGATGCGCTTGCCCGCGAGTTCATGCTCCACGTTCATGCCCTCGCAGATCCCCTCGTTGACGTAGCCAGGGATGATGGGCTGGGGCATGGCCGGCAGCGCTCCGCAGCCCGCAGCAGCACTGTACATTCGGTTGTTCATCTCATCATCTCCTCAGCGGGGGCGCACCCGGTTGAATAGAGAGCTCATGACCGTGCTGGGCACGGTGTAGCCAGAGACCGAACCCTGGATGCCTGCCAGCGGCGTCATAATGCGTCGGAAAATGACACAGGTCAGCGACACACTACTGCCCGGGCCGGCCACCATCGTGAACGGCATGTTGCGCGGTCCCTGGACGTTGGGCCGCGGCGGCAGCAGAGCCGTGCCCTCACCCGAGGTTGATCCGAACCGGTTGGCCCGGGAGCTGTTGAACTGAGCCTGGGTGACTCTCGAGCCCGCGGGCACGAACGACTGCCGGAACAGCTGTGCTGGGGCCGGATCGAGCTGGTAAAACAGCGTGCTCAGTCGCGTTCGGTTGACCGTGATGTCGAAACCCAAGTAACCGCTGTACCGATAGGGAGCGGCCACGACGAAATCGAACGGATCCGCACCGCTCTGGCGCAGCGCGGAAAAGACGTAGTCCGTCACCAAAAAGGTAATGCCGTCGGGCACCGTGAACGAGCCAAGCTCGAATTTCACGGGCTTGTCCGGGCGCACGTTTTGGGCAAACCAGGAGTCCTCTGGCCCCACGCGGAACAACTGTTCGACCGTGGTGAACGAGGGGTGCTGCAGACCGGCGAGCAGAGCGCCGCCAGGGGCGTGCTGCAACATGGGAGCGGGACCCATGCCGTGGGGGCCCGCGTCCTGGCCCGCCGCGCCCTCAACCTCGAGCCTTTCCAGCTGCAGCTCTTCAGCAAGGAACCGGCTTGGAGCTCTTCGATCGACGTGCGTCACCGGCCGTGGAAAGGCCGCGCTATTTTGGGAGCCTCGGCCCATCAGCCCGGCACCCCCGGCGGCTGCATGATGCGGTAGCCTTCCCAGGCCACTGTCAAGATCCCGTTCTCGACCCGCTCGACCGAGTCGGTCGCCAAAAGGGCCGCGCGAAGCGGCGGAACGACAGCTCCAATGGTGGACGATGCCACCGTGCCAATGCCCTCGTGGGCGTCGTATTGGCCGTCGAGGAACGGGAAACCTCCCGCGCCAGCCGCCGGAGCCGTGCGCAAAGGAAAGACCCGGTCGCCGTCGATGTTGCCCGCCGGAGGGTTGTTGACGTGGTTGGGGGTGACCTTGACCTTCAGCACCTCTGATCGCTCGAAAAAGTCCAGCGCCCCCAGCGTCATGGGGCCGTTGTTGTCGCTGGACCAAAACGCGCTGGGCACGCTGCGATTCTGGCGGGGATAGTTCGAGCCGGCCGCCTCGACCTCGATTCGGCCATCAAACTCCATGCTGCGGAAGCTCGACATCGAGCTTGGCAGGCCCAGTACGCCCGATGGCAGGGCTGCTCCGACAACCTCACCAGGATTGGTGAAGGCGTTGAGATACCACGTGGCCGCGTCGCTCAACGAGTTGTGCTGACCGTCCATGACGTCGCACGCCGAGTGGACCGGACGGTACCGGCCATAGGACCGGCCCGAGAACGACACCGTTGCGTTGGTCTCCGGATCGGTGGTCTGTGCTTCCAGGCTCGATTGGAACGTCGCCATGCGCCGGACCGCCACAAACGGACCGTCTTGGCTGATCGGAAAGCTCTGCTCGGTGGCGGTCATCAGATCGGCAGCAATGGGGATGTCGATGACGATGATGAACGGCACCCTCCGGCCGGGAATGTCCTCGATGTAGCGCATGTTGCCGCGGACGTTGCCCACGTAGCTCGACTGCGGGCCGCCGCCGCCCGAGCGGCTCATGCTTGTGCTCGACAGAGCGCGGTGCAGCTGGTCAACCCGGTCGTTCAGCTGCTGGAGCTGCGCGTCGGAATGCTTGCGCAGTCCGCCGGCGACACGGTTGAGGCCTTGGGAGAATTCCTGACGAAGACGGGCCACCGCTTGGGTGAGACCGGGGTCGTATCCTTGGGGAGGCTGATTCATGCTGACGCTCCTTTCAACCACCCGAACACGCGTCAGAGCCCGGGGGCGACACCGCAGAAGCGGAGAGAAAAACGAACACGACGCCCGGTCCGGCCTGTTTTGGCCAGGCCGAGCGCCCTTGGTTGGGCAGGCCGCTGAAGGGCCCGCCGACAGATCACTGAACGTCGCGCGAGAACAAGCCGTCCATCGTCAGGCTGATGACCTTGTTGATGAGGTCCACGGCGTTGAGGTTGTCGCGCAGCGACAGCATGTCGCGCGTGCCTTGCGTGGTCACGAAGGTGGCCGCGTTGGCACCGGCATCGAGCGCAGCGACGTCCGCTTCGCACTTGATGTTCTGGCGCGGGGGAATGAGGATGGCTCGGGCCAGCCGCAAGATCCCCTCGTGCGAGGGCATGCCGTTGTTCCAGTGGATGAGATCGGTGGCTCCACCGATGTCACCGTGCAAGCCGCCGCCGTACGGGAAGTAGGCGGTGGGCATCGAAGTGATGGAGAACTTGTCGCCAGCACCGTAGCTCCAGAGCAGTTGCTCCTCGGCCTGCCAGTGCAGACGATACACGTCCGCCACGTTGCCGATGGCGCTGCCGTTCAGCGCTTGCTGGAACGCGGGCGAGAGCGCGGCAGTCGGGAACTGCCAGTCGCCGTTGTCCGTGATCATGGATGAGGTGCCATCGGGGAAGGCGATGGCCGCGTTGTTCCGCTGTTGGGAGTTGCGGAACCAGGTGAACACCCGGATCGCCAGCACGACCATCGACTGGTCGGAGGGCAAGGTGGACCCGTTCGGGAGGTTGGTTTGCCCCTGGGGCTTGCCAGCTACCGTGAACAGGCGCGTGTTGTCGGTCACGCCGCCGGCGACCATGCCGGATAGACGACAGAGCGTATCTCGGAATGGCTGGTGGACGCGCTCTCTGACATTCGTGAGCTTCGGCATGATTCTTGCTTTCCTAGAGTTCCGTTTTGTTTGGAGCTGCCCGGTGGCGGCCCCGTGGGGGTGTCGTGCTCCCCACTACTCTTGTGGATGGTCCCGTATTTGAGCCGCCCCCAGCCCAGGACCGAAAAACCGGGGGCGGCGTAGTTGTTGGTTGGTCAGTGAGAGGTTCCGAACACGCCGTTCGAACCCGCGAAAGTGCCCGCTCGAGATCCACCGGGCATGTCCGGAATGGCTTCCGGGTTGCCCGTGGGATACACAGTGGACTGCAATGGGACCCGCTCGTCGCCATAAGCGCCGATGCCGGCCGCTGCCTCAGACACGTTCAGGGCTTGCTCGGCACTGTCCAGATCTGGGCTGATGCCCTCTTGGATCTGCTCAGGGGCCGAGTACTGCGGTACGACTTCCTCGTACTCGCCGATGCCCTGGCCGCCAGCGACGAGATACTCGCCGGTGCCCGCAGCCGCTTGAGTCAACTGGGGGGCCTGGCCCATGCCAGCTGCAGCTTGCTCGTACTGGCCCATGCCAGCTGCGGCCTGCTCGTACTGACCCATGCCGCTCGGAAGCGAGTAGTACTCGCCTACCGCTGGGAACTTCTGATGCCGCTGAAATTCGTAGTACGAACCGAATGCCTTGCCTTCGGTCTCGGTGTAGTTGCCGAGATACTCGACCAGCTGAGGCTGGTCGAAGGCATTGAGGCCGTCGATGAGCAGGGTGTGCAGGAACCCGGCGCCCATACCAGCGCCGACCATCTTGGCATCGCCAGGAATGAACTTGGCAGCGCCAAGGGTGCCGAGCAGCGCCACGGCGAGACCCGCAACCGAGCCCTTGAACTGCTGGACGCCCGGGATGCTGTCGATGAGCCCCGTTCCGGTCAGCAGCTTGGTCGCCACCTTTTGTACCACGAAACCTGCGCCGACCGACAGGCCGACCTTGAGCACCTTGGCGAAATCGCTCTTGAACGATTTGACCTGGTTGCGGAAGAACCGGCGACGGGGATTCCGGCGCGCGGTCCGCTTGGCAGTGCGTCGCTTGGCGGGACGCCGCTTGGCGGTCGTGCGGCGTTTGGTCGCCCGGCGTTTGGTGGGTCGACGCTTGGCGGCCGTGCGCTTCACAGTGCGGCGCTTGGTGGTCTTCTTGCGACGTCGGGTGACCTTCTTGCGCCGCGAGGCCTGGGCCTTCTTGAGGTTCCGCTTGCGCGCTCGAGTCTGAGCTGCGGTGGGGCGCTTCTTCGTGGAGCGCTTCTTTTTCTTGGTGGCCTTCTTGCGACGAGACGCGTTGGACTTCATTTCCTTCTCCCACTCTTCATACGTGAACGTTGCAGACGGGCGCCGGCGACGCGGGTTGGGGGTGAAGATCCCCCGACCTTTGAGAATGCGCGAACCGGTCTTCTCGGCAGCGCGCTCACGGCGCGCGTCGAGTCGCTCTTTGCGAGCGACGTAAACTCTGGCTCCCTTGCGGGTGGAGCTCTTCGCGATCATGTCCTTGAAGGACGCGTAGCCGAGCACCCCCCACTCCGGGATGTGGCGAGCGTTGCCACCCTTGGTGCGATACATGAACGTGGGGCGGCTCTTGGGACCGATGCGAGCCTGCACAGCCTTGAACTTGCCCTTGCCGAAGGTCCGGGCCTTGCGGCGCGGCTTGACGGCCTGCTTGGTCCGCTTCGCGTAGCCCTTCCAAAAGCCTTCGCGCTGCTTCTTGGACAGCTTCTTGATCTTGGGACGCCGCATGTACTCGGCCCGACTCATCTTGTTCCGGATCATCCGCTTGCCTTTCGTCGATGCCTTGCCACCTGAGGCCTTGCGACCCTTGGCTGCCGGCGCAACTTGCTCCCGGGCCCTCTGGTATCGCCGCGCGTAACGAGAGCCTCGATTCACCGATGCAATCGCCGTCACCCCAAGAGGGTTGGGCGTGCTCGAGCGATAGGCTCGCGCCGCTTTGCGCGTGATCTTTGTGGCGATTGCCCTTCGTGACATGGGAGACGCAGCTGTGCTCTTTCGCACAGTACGTCGAGCCCGCTCTAACGAAGGGTTACACTCGACAGTTAGCTACGTCGTCGAGCATACCGAGACGGTTGCAGAGGTCAAGCGCAATCTGCTCGGAGCCCAATTCAGTGGCTGCGCCACCAGCGACGGAGGCGGCCTGCCCAGAGCTTTAGCGGCCACAACAAACCGTCAGCAGAGATGTCGTAACAGTCGGCGCACAGAGGCGGAATGCCCATGTCAGCAGCGCTTCCAAGCGCGCCGCACTCGATACACCGAGCAGTCATCCCGGGCGCCGTCAACGCGGCTACGCGGCGGGAAACGAAATCGCCGTGCTCAGCCGTTGTGCGAAACTGCACGAACGAGCCGCCGGTGGCAGCGCTTGTTGGTGTGCCGCACAACGTGCAACGGACAACTCGAGCCTCGGGGAGCTCGGCCGAGCGCGGGTGGGCTCCACGGCAAGCTGCGCAGACCCAGCGGAGATTGCGGTTTACGTCGACCAATTTCGCCATCGTGACCTCACCCAATGATGCGCAGCGTGCGCATCCGCTCGTCCTCGCGCAACCGGAAGCGGAGGTGGGCCACGAGTGAGTTGTACAGCTCTGACTCTTGCACGCGCAGGGCTCGGTTGCGGCGACCGATGATGCCGTGGTATGAGGCCTTGCGAAAGCTCTCCGAGCGCAGCCCCTTGCCGTGGCACGGGCAGCGGGGGCCGCACCAGCTGTGCACCCAGCCGTTGACGGGACTGGCGTGGGGGCGGGGGCGAGCAGGATCGTGTTCCATCAGCTTTGTCGCGAGCCTTTTCGCAACCGAACGGGCTGGCGCAGCCAACCCCGTACCCGCTGGCTCCAGGGCGTCTCGGCGCGCCGCACCGGCAGTGGGGGCTCGAGGTCCAGCACGGGCTTGCGCGCAGCACGCTCCTGCTGGTTAAGCCACGCCTCTCGCGCCACTAGCTCAGCCTTGGAGCACAGCGCCCGGGGCCGGAAACGCAGCCATACCACCCGGTCGCAAGGAAACACGTAGTTCGTGTTGACAGCGGCCCGAGCGCGGGCATGGACCCCACGAGGATCGGGGATAAACAAGGAGACCGAGGTGGTGGGGCTAAACTGGCCCCACGGATCGTTGAGCGTGTTGAGCGTGTGGGGCGATCCGTACAACTGGCCGGCGATCATGGCGACAGATCGCTCTCGCGCAAGGGGTGATAGTCAAGCCCCTCTTGCTGATACCGCAGGCGGCGAGCCGCGCAGCCAGCAGCCATGCAGTCGTGGCGCAGTGAAGTGGTCTCAGCCGGCAGAGCCGCACGCAGATCGGCAGCAGCAGTCCACAAGCACGGACGGTCATCTCCAATCACCACTGCAGCGTCGATGACGTCA
This sequence comes from Deltaproteobacteria bacterium, assembly GCA_019314085.1. The sequence continues at coordinate 26,347 of JAFCZZ010000007.1, forward strand.
AGCACGCTCTGCAACTCCTGAACGCTGAGTCTCACCCGTGGCACTTTACCGCTCCCTGTCGCGCATCATCATCCGCAACACTATCGAACCGTTGTGCTCGTCGGGCACCTGTCGAGCTATTGCGAAGCACAGCTTGTCGAGGTTTCCGTGGCACTGCTGGGCCGCATACGCGAGCGTGAAAGAGGGGTTAGGCTCCGCGGGGAAGACCCTTGTGGTCCCCGAACCCTTGCCGTCATACCAGACCGTGGCCAGCATCGGCAGCCCGGCTTCCTCGCACAGCTCAGCTATCTCCAAAAGCTTGGGCGCGATCTTCTCGTCATACAGCTTCTCACTCATCGGCTCGCCTCGCCGGGGCTTTCGCTGTCTGCCTGCTCGGCCGCGATGCGGTCGCGCTCGGCGAAACCGTCGGTCTGGGGCTCGGCACCCTGTGCCAGCTCCAGCATGGCCTGGGCAAACTCCTCGGCCTTGCCCACGGGCGGCGCGTCGGTCTTGTCGAGCCGCTCGAACAGCTCTTGGGCCCCCTCCTCGTCACGCGAGACGAGCACTTCGCAGACCGTGCGCAGCTGCCTTCTCGTCGTCATCAGCACACGAGTGAGCATGGCCTGCCCTCCCTGATGCGAGACGGCCTGCTGAAAGAACATCGTCTTCCACTGCTCGCGCTGCTTGTGAAGATCTTCGATGACGTTGAAGTACTCGCTCGCAGCTCGCTTCGCGTGCTCCAGCTCATGGGACTGCGTTTGAATCTGCTCGTGCACCTCGGCAAGATCGGCCGTTAGCTGCTCGAGCAGCGCCCGGTCCCCATCGGTCGGCCCGTCGCCGACTACCACCCGAGCAGCGGCTTTCATCAGACGTCTCGTCACTTTGAACATGTGCTCACCTTACCGCAATCTGTTACCGCCGTGTCAACAATTCCATAAACCACCGGTAGCGTGCTAGCGGACCTCTGTCATCAGCCGCTGCACGTCGGCTTCGGCAGCGTCTCGCTGAGCACTCAGCCGATCAATCAGCGCCATAGCGGCGGCCCAATGGGTCATGCGGTACGCGATTGCCCGTGCGTTCTTTTCGCCCTGGTTCTCTTCTGGGAAGTCGTCGGCGTAGGTCATCCACGACGTGGCGTCGTTATCGACCCCGCCGCGCACATACCACTTACCGGTCCACTCTTCACCGTTGGGGCCGCCCTCGTCGATGTCAGCTGCCCACTCGCCACCGTCAAACGGCTCGGGTCCCGGGTCGAAAGGTTTGCTCATGATGCCATCTTACCTTTCTCCACTGTGAAGATGTGCCACTGCTCCTCGACATCGTCCCACTGGTGGGGCTCGACGAAATTGATCGTGCAAGCGGGGACGGCCCCCCGTTTGTTGGGGATCTTGAGCCACACCGAAGCGCTAAAAGGCTGCTTGGGGTCGAAGCACACCTTGTCGAGGTCGACGCTCTGCGGGGCGCCCTGGACAAGGTGGCCCACCGGTTTGTTTGGCAGGAATCGCTCGAATAACCGGACGAAGGGCGCCAACAGAACAGCGAAGAGGGAGGCCAGCAGATGACGACGTTTCACAGGATCCTTTCAACACAAACACCTGTTGCTCGAGTTTAGCAGCAGCCTCAGCCGAACAGCTCCCAGTCGTCGGCAAGCAGATCGGTCTGCGAGCACAACCACGGCACGAGATCGTCCTGGGCCGTCTTCATGTACACGTACGGCAGGCTCATGTCGGTGGCGTCATTAGGCGCGCAAAGACGCAGCCACATGCGCTTGCCATTCCAGCCGCTGCGAGTCACTCGCTTGCCATCGCGCAGCTGCTTCACGGCCCATCCAATGTCACCACAAACAACCTTGCGCGTCTCACCCTTGCCGCTCGTCATAGCATTTTCTCCTCAGCCAAAACCGGTTACACCGTTAGCCTAAACGACCATCTCGACAGTGTCACGAGGCACACGGCGACGCTTGCCCAAAAACACGATGATAAGCCAGCTGACCGGATGGGAGATGCCCTCGTTTTTCTGGCGCTGAAACTCTAGATCTAGGGCGTGGCGCTCAGCTTTGCTCGCCTCCATCCAGTCCAGCTCGGCGCCGGTCTTTAGAAGTCCGTCGCAAAACTGCGCGTCATTCAAAGCCACCACCTTGCCCCGCCGGACAACTTTGGGCGCCGCACAAGCGGGAGGACGAACCGACCCGGCCTTGTTGGGGAGAGCCGTGGCCCGGATCCTCAGCGGCCACAGATCTAGACCGTGCAGCACCTTGCGCCGCTTGCCCAAGAGCTTGTTGAGATGGCCGTAGAACACGCCGATCTTGTTCGCCCCCTTGTCCGCCAAAAACGCCCAGCGCCGGTAGTTGGCGTAGAGCTGTGCGCCCCCGGTCCACTCGCTATGATGGGCGGCGGAACAACACCCCGTCTTGAAAAAGTCGGTAGGAGAAGCCCAGGCTTGACGGTACTCGCCCATGTCAGTCCTCGCAGTCAAACATGCCGTCGAAAGAGCAGCGGATGATAGGGTTGAGTGAGCCGACTCTGCCGGGCTGCACGACCGGCGCAACCCCGGTCAGCGGCGGGCGGGGCTTTTGTTCGGGCTGCAGCTTGCCATCGACACAGCGGCAACCGGGGATGTCGCAGCAGTTGTATTCCATGTCGTGAAATACCATGTTGTGACCGCACTCGTCGCACGTATGGTTTGCCTCCAAAAACGCCAGCTCCTCATCGGTGATGCTGGACGCGGCGGCAGGGGTGGCGCAAGACAAGAGAGGAGGCGCGTGGGCGCGAAACCACTGAAACGTCTCAACGCTCATGGCGGCGATCAAAACACCGTCACGACAGATGCGGACGACGCCATCGTTGTTGAGCTCAGCGGTCAGCTCGCCTTCCAGATCCGAGTCCGGCACACACATCTCGAACACAGTTGGCTCATCAGGCGGCGGACTTGTCATGGGTGATCCTATCGAGCAGGACGACGGTGGCGCGGCGAGCCACAGTGGCGCTCACTCTTGCCGGAAGATCGTAGCCGAGCGCTTCGAGGTGGGCGAGCACGAACGCCACGCTGATGCGGCGGGGCGGGGTCTCGCTCAAATCTAACCGCTCGACCGAGTGCTCGCTGCGCAAGAGGCTGCCGGCAAGGACAACTGGATCGGGGCCGTCGTGGGCCGTTAACCGGTAGGCCCGAGCTATCTCTCCAGCCAGGCTCGCCCCTAGCGTATCGGCGCGGCGGGTGGGGGCGCCAGACTCGTCCGAAGGCTCGCTCGGGTAGGCGTTCTCGTCGTCGCAGTCCTCCGCATTGGCGGGGTAGCCGCTCAGATCGTCTTCGCGTAAAAACGATTCAATGAAGCGGTCTTTTTTGCGATCCGCTAGACGGTTGACGATGCGACGGCCCCGTCCAATTACGCTGCGATCGGCGGCGGACTGCCAGGCGCGAGAGACCCGCTCGGCAGCGGCCCTGTCCGCATCGGTCGACGGTTTGCACTCGCTGAATCGTCTCACTTCAAACATCAGGCCACCTGCAAGTTGTAGCCGAGCGCTTTGGCTGCGGCACGGTTGACGGAACGGATAAAGTCGGCGGGCTCAAAGCCCGACTGGAGCGCCTCGTTAGCGTCCTTGAATTGTCGATCGCCCTGGCCGAGCAGCAGGCGCACGGCCGTGGCTCCGAGCGAGCGGGCCCGAGAGCGCAGAGCAACGAAGGCCTGCTGGCCCTCACCGTCCCGGTCGGTCGCCACAAGCCAGACCAAAAAACCGCTACTGAGCGGCTGCAGGTCAACTCGTGCGGCCGATTGGGCCCCGTCGGGCAAGCTGACGACGTTGCTCAGGCCAGCCTGAATGAAGGTCAGCGCGTCAAGCTCGCCCTCGGTCACGATGGCCACCGTTGGATGGCCGGGCACGTTGTTGAGCCTGTCGGCCAAGTAAAGCGGGCCCAGTGCTTTGCCCTCTTGCCCCTTTGCCGGGCGCGGCTCGATCCAGAACGTCTTGCGGTCAAGCGGGCGGCATTTCACGCGGCAGGGCTGGCCGCCAAATGGCTCGCGATACCCAAACCCCACTACTGCCCGATCTACGTCGACCACGTCATGGTCGCGGAGCAGCTCCACGCCAATATGGCGTGAAGCGGCGAGAGACTCTACCGCGCCCAAGCGCTGCTGCTGCCACTGTTGCCAGCGCTCCGGTGAGAGCGACAGTACGCCGCCGACTGGCGCACGTCCCGTGACCGGCACCGGGCGTTTTTTAGGAGGCGGGGGGCGGCGGCGTTGCGGGGCGCCGCCCTCTTGGGCACCTGGCACGCTGTAGCCTCGCTCGCGCAACTGGTGCCAAGCGGTTTTGCGATCGAGCCCCTCGAGCTGGGCGTACATCGCCAGCGCGTCTCCCACGTTGTCCGGGCCGTCGCAGCTGAAGCACTTGTAGAGCAAGTCGCCACCATCGGACTTGAAAATCGTCAGCGATTTGTCCTTACGCTTGTGGTCGCGAAAAATGCAGAAACCGCGGCGCCCCACCTCCGGCAACCGCTTGCCAAACATAGATGCCACAGCCCACAGAGTCAGCTCGCGACTCATTGCGGCGCCACCGGTACTGACCCAACGACGACCATGAAAAGGACCGTCACCAACACGACAGCAGCAACACCAAGCATCCACATGGGAGTGGGGCCGTGCGCTGTGTACCTAAGCAGCTGCACCCCCCCCACACCGATCACAATAAACGCGATCGTTCCCACTGCGCTGCGCGTCTTGGCCGTCACAGACCCATGCCCTCGCAAGACTCGACATAGCTGTGGATGCTGCGTCGGTGAGCTTTGTCGCGAGCGCGGAGTTCTCGGCGGCAATCGCGCACCGCCCAGTACACTGGCGTAACCTTTTCTTCAAATTCGGAGAGCTGGTCACTGGTCATGTCGGCGTAGCCATCGGCCATGTCTCGGCACATCTGGTGGTGCTTTTGAAGGCTACGGCAAAACCCCCACCACGCCCGCCTGACCCGCTCGGCGTGCTGCTCGATCCGGGTCATGAGCAGGGACTGGCGACCGTCGATGAGCGCCGCCGAAGCATCATCGCTACGGGCGACAAGACGGCGCACCGTGGCCCGATCGACACCGACACTGCGTCCCGCCCCAACCAAGGTACCGTGGACCTTCAGTGCTTCAATGATGCGGTCGTTCCGATCTGCCTTATTCATCACTTCTCCTAGCTTCGGTGGGTTGTTCATGCGGGTGAGTGCCAATCCGGGAGCTCAGAACCCTCTGGGTCCAAAGATGACACCGCACACTCGCCGGTCCGGCCAGCATCAACCGGAGGCTCGTCCTCCGGCAAGCCGCAGCGACACGTTCCGGCGGACAGCTTTATTGGAAGCGCAGAGTCGGGCGCGGTGCGGCGCCGAAACTCCTCCTCGGCTGCCTCTGGGCTCAGATACTCGGCCAGCGCCAGCAGCCGCGCCAGTCTTTGCGGAGACATGCCGCCGACCAGCTCGTCCAAGCGCATCGTCATCTGGTCGCGAGACTGGTGCCTCATTGGTCTACCTCCGCGCCAGGGCCGTCGTGCTTCATCGACATGATGAGAGCGCCGGCGAGTTGAGTGGGGGTCATATTCCACGCCGCAGCCGTGGAATTGAGCCCGCTCAGACTCTCGGAGAACGGCTGGTTGAGGTCGATGACACGCCGCAGCTCGGCCACGGCAAGCAGCGCGTGGCTCTCACAATAGCGGCAGCCAGGATCGCCGCAATTTGCCCAGCCGGCGGGAGGCTCGGCTCCGTAGAGGCACTCGTCATCATCGTGGTAGGCGCGCAGTGCGGCGACAAGCTGTTCTGTTAGCTGCTGGTCAACCGCCACAGTCGGCCCCCTCTTCTTTGCTGCCGAGGCTGAGCTCGAGATACGAAGAGACGCCGGTACGGTCACGAAGCAGCACTTCTCCGCCTGCGAGGATATGGTCCACCAGGGTTTCATAGGCGGCCAGCGTCTCCTGAAACAGTCGCCCGATCCACACGCCATGTTCATCAATTTCGATGCCACGAATGGCAGCTAGCCGGGCCGCTTTGGACCGGGCCAGTGCGCTCATTTTCATCCAATTCATCAGCCTGTTCCCTCTTCTTGGTTGTCCTCTTCCCAGCTCAACTCGCAGCCGGTCACCTCGTGCTGGTGCACGATAAACCGATACCGCCCGCCTTTGCTCCACTTGAGCTTCGGCACTCTGGCGTGCAGCACGTTGTCCGCATCGCGCCAGTAAAGGACGAGGATCTCCGCTTCGTTCTCGATGTCGCCGCAGTACTTGAAGCTGTTCATGTCGGGCTCGGCGCCGTTCTTATAGCTTTCGCGGTTGTACTGGCTGAAGGCGGTGCCCGCGACGTAACACTCCGTGAAGCAGCGCTTGAGCTTGCTCGTGATCGAGGCCATCTCCTGCACCTTGTTCTGCATGGGCTCGTCCTCAGTGATGGCCTGCAGGTAGTCGATGATCACCGAGTCCAGGCCCACGGTGTAGTGGTAGGCTCGAATGAGACTGCACAGCTGGCCGATGGTGGGCTTTTTGCGCTCAACGATATAAACGCGCCCGCCAAAACAGGCACGCTGCTTGGCGATGGCCGCCTCCACGACCGCCGCGTCCGCCTTACGGTTACGGATCTCTTTGGGCTCGAACGGTGGATCGCAAAAATCAGCAAACATGCGACAGCGCATCAGCTCCAGCGGATCCTCGCAGCTGATGTACAAGACCTTCAGCCCGAGCTGGGCCTGGGCGCGGATCATTCGCTGAGCGGCGTAGCTCTTGCCGCAGTTGGTGCCCCCTCCCCACACCAGTAGCTCGCCGCGGCCGTGGCCGCCGCCCGTGACGACGTCGAGAAACTTGTTGCCCGTTTTGACGAGTGAGCCCAGGTCGGAAGTGCGCGCGTCCCACTGCAGCTGATCGATAGGGGACTCGAGCACGCCCTCGCCCTGGTACTGGTAGACGTTGTCGCTTGCCGCTGCGATGAAATCTGCTTCGATGCCGGAGATGTCTGGATCGGTGTCGAGCCGCTCGGCGAGCGTGGCGTACTGCCGGGCCTGACGGTGGGCTCGGTGGTAGCTCAAAATCTTGCGCAAATGAACGTTCAGGCCAGTTTCGCGAGTGACGGAAGATTCACTGAGAAACGCCGACAGCCACAACCAACCTCGCGGACCGCCGAGCCGCTCTTCGGCAATGGTGCGCATTTGGCTGAGGAGATCTACGTCCCCCAGCTCACTGTCTGGGTTCTGGTCGTGCAGCTCGACCAGCGCCTGCCAGCACACTCCGTGCACGGGCGCTCCAAAGTGGGCCGCCTGAAGACCGCTATGCCGGTAGGCTTTGGGGTCGTAGTACGCGGCCCGTAAAAACTCCTCTTCGATCCGCCATCGCGTGAGCAGCTGCGGGTTGACCGGCTCACCGTTGGCCTGGTTGAGTAGCAGCTCCCGGTAGCTGTCAGCCTTGGGCGCCGGATCAGCCATGAGCCACCTCGCGGTCGATCAGTGCGAACCGTCCGGAGCGCAGCTCCCTGCTGACCACGGCAAAACGGTTGACTACAACGGCGGGGCGGAGCCGGATCATCCGCAGCGGACGCGATAGCATCATGGCCAGGCTGAGTAGCTCGTCAATGCTGACGGCGGGAAAGCGCGCCGCGTGACTCTGCACGGCATAGCTCAAGCGGCTCACCAACAGATCGAGCGGGCTCTCTCCAACGGCGGCGTCCCGCTCGGCTATCCGTAAACAGATTTGCAGCCGGCCCCGCTCAGCCTCCCCAAACCGCACCGTCAGCGGACGGAGCCAACAGACCCTCGACTGGTTCAGCCAGCGGGTCAGTAGCCACATCTCAGCGAGCTGCAGCGGGGGAGGGACGGCTGGGTCGGGCACCAACCGAGGTAGCGGCGGAAAGACGGGCTCCAAAGGCCGCGGAAACTGCCTCGCGTGGCTCGCGCCCGCGCGAGGAGCTGCGCTGGACGCCGCGGAATCTTGTTTTTCGTGGTGCCCCTTTTTTGCTTTTTCTGTGCTTTTCTCGAATGATTCCCGGTAGTTACCTGTGGATTGACCTGCCAGGATGGCGGGGCAGGGGGGGGAGATCGGAGAGCCCCCCCCCTTTAGGGGGGGGGGGCTCTCCTCCCCCCCCTGACCCTCGCCCCCTGCATGGGATGGGTTTTCCCCTGGTTCCTCGTTGGGTTTCAAGCACTTGAGGGTTATTTCTTTCTTCAAAGATGGAACTTCGCAATCGAAGGGAGGAACATTATGTTCCGCGGTCTCGGCGGCTTGCTGGGCGGCGGCAGCACGGCGCACCTGGGCCTGCGCTTTTGCCGCTGCTCGGCGCCGCTGTGACTGCATGTCGGCGGCCTGCTTATGGCGCTGTCGCTCGCTGTCTTCAGCGTCAGCTTTGGTCGCCCTGGCGATCTCCTCACGCTCGGCGTGATCTGCTGCAGCTGCGGCGGCTTCGCTAGCGGCGCGGTCCTCGCGATCGGCGGCATCCTTGACCCGCTGAGCCTTGCGCTCATTAGAGCGCTCGGCAGCCTTGCCCTGCTTGCGCACTCTGTCGCGCTCTAGCTTGGCGATGCGCTTGTCGTACGCCTTGTCGCTCTCACCCGGCTTGCGTCGTCGGGCCCTGCTACCAGTGCTGTTGGTTGCGCCGACGGGGCGACTCACGCTACACCGCCCGTCGTGAGCTTACATGACGCTACATTACAATAAGCTCTTGACGGGGGTTTGTGCTTCTGGCAGGCTGATGGTCGAACGTCGCATTCTGATCGATCGAAAAACGTATCCACGCTCACCTCGTGTAGTGGCAGTCGCCAGTCTTCTCGCCGAGCGCCCTTTCGTTGCAGTCAGGGCGCTCGTTTTTTTTGTGTAGCGTGCCACCGAAGTGCAACGGCGGCTTTCTCGCCCCGCTACACCCCAATGGCGGAGAGCCCAGAGTACGGCGCTGCGGCGTTGTAGATCAAGAGCAAAGATCGCCGATTAGCCCTTGCCTCTTACATTACCAGGGCCTAGGTTGTCGCCATGGCAATTGCTGACACCCTATTTCGTGCGGCTCGCAACGTTTTTGGATGGGTGACCGACTCCCGCGAGGACGAACCGACCGAGGAGGCTGACGCTACCTCCTCGGATGCGACCGCTACGGCGTGCGAGATCGATCCAACCGACCGAGAGGGCGAGGCGGACGAGGCTGAGTTTGTGGCTCGCGATGAGATCACTGAAGCTTTCCCGATCGAGCCTATCGTCATGGTAACCAGCCCCGAGGACGGCATGCCGGTGCCCGCTAACGAGAGCGCTGACCTGGCCTATGCCGCGCCGTTCACGATCGACAACGTCGTGTGCGTCGAGGACACCAGAACCTACGTGGAGGTGTTCCGCGAGGAGCTGCGCGATCGCGGGTGGTATCGCCACGAAAGCGCCGAGGACACGGAATGGCCCGCCCTCCGGCGTGCCTATTGTTTCACCGGTGACAACGCACAGTGGCTCGCGGTGTCTGCGCGCAGCCGTTACGAGGACGTCGTCACGGACAACGGGGATAGCCGTCGAGTGTTTAGGCCGGCTACAAGCGACAGTGCATGGCGGCGAGCGATGTCCCTGACCCCAACGATTTTGGCCACTACATGCTATTTCGCAACTGCACGATGCGTCGCAGTGTGGGTGGCGCGTTCATGACCTTGCGCGACGAGGCCGTGTACGCCTGCGACTATCGCGACCCGCCCGATCCTGCTTCGGCCGAAAAGCACCTCGACTCTCGGGACCGAAAGCGGTTAGCATCGTCCGAACACCTCGAGCTGATTCGTCCGTTTAATCTGGCCGACAGCTGAGACCGGCTGAGGAAGTAATATGACGCAATCTACTATCGTCGCCCCGGCGGCGGGGGCGGAGCCGCCCCAAACGCTCGACGAGGCTCGCCTGAAGCTTCGTCACGACATCGAGCAAGAGATCGTTCGACTTGCTCGGGAGCCAAACCCGACCCCGCAACACCTCAACCAAATCATCATCAACACGGTGATGAGCTTTATCAAAGAACTGGTTGAGCTCGACGTGTACGACCACCGCACCATGCTCGGCATCGCCGGAGATCTTGACCGGCGCATGAACGATGTCGAGGCGGTGGCTTTCGATGACGAGGGCGAGGGCGACGGGGTGAGCGACGAGCTGGCCAACAAGGTCACCTTGTGCATCAGTGAGCTGCTTGTTCCCGCTGAGGAAAAGCTCGAGTCTCTGACCAATGCGGAGGCACGAAAAGCGTTGGAGCAGACCATTGCCAGGAGCAATGAAGTGATCGAACAATTCACGATCGAGCCCGACGACGAGGCCTCCGAGCCCTCCGAGGCCGCCGAACCGGCGGAGGGCTGAGGTGACCGAGCCGTCTAATCCGCAACAGGACGCCGCTGCCGCCTTGGAGCAGTCTCAGCAAGATCAGGAAGTGGAGCTGCCCGATCCGGTCTCCGACGTGCCGCTGTTTGGCGCTGCGACCAGCCCGTACGCCGCGGCCCCGCAAGCGTCCTCGGGCGGCGGCTCCAGCTCTTCGGGCGAGACGGTGCGCACGCTCGAAGATCTCTACGTCCTGTACCCAAAGCTTGGTGAGGGAGACTGGAAGATCCACATCGAGCGCACTTCACCCCGATCGTTTCGCGGCACGGCGACGGCCGGTTTTTTGGGCGAGTGTTACGAGCGGTTGAGCACGGCCGAGTTTGCCGCTCGTTTTGGCGGCACGGGCTATTGCGTGAAGGTGCTCAAGCCTACTTCTTCGGGCGCGAACGCGACCAAGAGCGACTACCAGACAGTCAAGCAGTTTCGGTTTCGGGTACCGGGCGATCCCACACTTGATGGAATCGCCCAGGGCACGTCGGAGGATGGGATGACGATGAGTATTGACCCGAGGCTTCTGGGAGGGGCAGTGCCTGAGAAGGTGCAGATCGAGCAGCTACGGCTAGCGGAAAAGGAGCGCGAGCGGCAGTCAATTGACCACCGCCGGCTTGAGGACAAGCTCGAGAGTGAGCGCCGGCACGCAGCCCAGCTCCCCCCCGAGCACGTCAACATGCTCCACCAGTCCACCACCCGCATCATGGAGGACAGTCGCGCCCAGCTGGACGCCGCCACAGCCTTCTGGCAGCAAGAGGTCGAGCGGCTCCGCTCCGAGAACCTGGCCCTGCAGTCCGAAAACCAGGGGTTGCGCGAGCGCGCGAGCAAGGCCGAGCGGGACGCGTCCGATCACAGCCGGGTGCAGGAGTCGGTTGCCGTCCGCGAGTGCAAGGAGCAGTACGACCAGCGATTGCGGGAGCAGACCGATCGGTATGCCGATGACCGTCGCCGCTCGCTCGAAGACAGCGGCGAGCGGCTCAATCGTGTCGAGTCCGAGCAGCGCAAGCAGCTGGACACCATCGTTCACCGCCACGATGACGAGCGCCGGCAAGCTGACACTCGCGCTACCGAAGAGCGTGAGCGGATGCGCGAGGACTATCGGGACCGGGTGGATCGGGTGGAGCGGGACAAGAAGCACGAGGTCGCCTCACTCAAAGAGACCCATCGCGAGCGCATCGAGGATTTGACGCGAGCTACCACCCGCGAGATCGAGTCGCTGCGAGATCAAACCCGTCGCGAGGTCGAGAACGCGCGTGAGCTCGAGCGGGGCCAGGCGACGTTTGTCAAGGAGTCGGCGGCCAATCGGGTCGATCTGATCCAGAGCGAGCTTGACCGGGTGCGAAACAGTGATCGGGACAACGAGGCGCGCCTGCGGGACGCCGAGAACAAGTTGCACAGGGAGCCGATCCAGGCCCTCAGTGAGGCTAAGGATCTGGCGATGCAGTTTGGCGGTCTTGTCGAGGCCTCGTCCCTGCCCGGTGAGCAAGGCTTTGTCGACAAGATCGCTCCGTATATCCCGAAGCTCAGCGAGTCGCTCGGCCATGCCATCGAAAGCATCGGCAACATGAGAGCGAACAACCAACAGGCTCGAGGCCAGCACGTCGCCCCTGTCATGCAGGCCCCAGCTCAGCTGCCAGCTCCTCAACCGCGCTACCGGTCCGCGGCTGTTGGGGCAGCTCCACAGCCAACGCCGTCGCCAGCGGCAGGTGGCTGGCAGGCTTCGGCCGAGATGAGCAACTACCAGTCCCCTCCAATTGGTGGGGCGCAGGTCGCAGGCGGTCCCTCGCTGCCGTTTGCGCCACCGGTCAGCAACCTACCATCTCCCGTGCAAGGCGGCGCTGATGGTGGCGCTGGCGTCCCGTTTGGCGCTTCCACGGAAATCGGCGGACCGCAGAGCGAAGAGGCCAATTCGGGCGCGCCGCCGTCCCCTGCCGGCCCCGCCGCCGGAGAGCAAGCTTCGTTGCAGCAGTTTTGCGAGCAGCTCGACACTGTCGTGTCAGGCCGCCTGATGAGCCCCGAAGGGTTTGGTCGTCAGGTCATCGAGCGGTTGGGCCCAGAGCAGACGGCCATGTTGCTGCAGCGGTTCAGGCCGGCAGACGTCATCCAAGCCTCTAGCGGCATCGGAGCGGGGGCGGTGCAGACGCGCGACGGACAGCGTTTCGTGGCGGCGCTGTGGACCATCACCACTCAGATGGTCGGCGCACATCTGCAGCAAGCCGCAGCGCCTCAGCCCAACATGTCACCGCAGCCCGCCGCGCAACAGGCGGGACAAGTCGCCTCCTTCGATCCACCGCAGCCCGCCGCGCAGCAGGCGGGACAGCACCAGAGCGCCACGCCCCAGCCATCGCAGCCCGTCGCGCAACAGGCGGGACATGTGGAGGCATCCGATGCTGCTGAGACCAAGTCGGCTCCGTCCACGGCGACCGAGCCGACGGTAGAGCCTGGGGAGGTGCCGGTGACATGAGCATCAACTCCGCACAGCTAGACTGCAACGAGGTGTGGCAGGGGATCTGGGTCGGCTCGCATCCGCCAGCGGGCCCCGCCGTCGCCGCCGCTGGCTTCAACGTGCTGGTGCTGACGGCTCACCAACGACAACCAGCGGCGGCACAGTACCCCGGCGTGCACATCGTGCATGCCCCCTTGACTGACGACGCTTTCGAGATCGTCAAGGGGGACTGGGAGTGTGCTCTGGGTGCTGCCGAACAGATTGATGCGGCCTGTGCGGGGGGCAACCGCTGCCTGGTTACGTGTGTCGAGGGTCGCAACCGCAGTGGTTTTGTGGCGGCGCTGGCCATCCACCTGATCGGCGACGTTCTCGGAGACGAGGCCATCGCAGCGGTGCAGAACAATCGCACAGGGGCCTTATACAACTGGCATTTCCAAAACGCACTGCGACAGCGCTGCCTCCGCGCTGTCCAGGCAGTGGCGAGTCCCGATGGGCCGCTGCCTTAATGAGCCAGCCCGGCGGCATAGCTGGGACTACTCCGACGTGACGACGGAAGATCTGCGATGGAAAAACTGTTCACGTTGACCTCTGCTATTGGAGATGCCGCCCCGGTTGGAGTGGGGCACACCATCAACATCGTCGCCCACGCCAGCGTGCGTTGCGTGCCTTTGATGGTGGGTCTTCAGCCCGGGCTCGACAAGGTGTTCAAGGTACTCGAGATACGGGCCGCCCGCGAGCTGTTGACAACGGCAGAGATTGAACCGGGACGCTGGCAGTGCGGCCCGTCGCTGGTCGCCAAACTCCGTCCTGGTGAGATGTTCCACGTTGAGGTGCGCAACGACTCGGAGCATCCGCATCACTTCTACGCCGACGTGCTTGGTGACCAATACGCCGAGCTCTCGGTTATGCGCAAAACGAGCCGTCTTCAACGCTGCGAGTCGAAGCGATGAAGACGCGTCCCCTGTCGCCCTCTCCCCCACCGCCAAAGCGGCAATGTCGCTGGTGCGGCAGCGCCAAAGTTGCCCAGGACGGCGGCGCGGATCAGGAGTGCGCAGCGTGTCGATCTTCGGCCAGCTACCACGCGTGGGAGTCGCCGTACAACGGGGCCCTGGTGAAGCGAGACATGGCGATGGCATACCGGGGGTTGCTTGGCTACGGCTCAGGTGAGCCCGGCCCAGAACAGCTTCACGCTGGAGACGACGATGGGGACTGAGGACGGTTACCAGTGGTGGGCGGAGCGAGACAGTTCTCGCACTCAGGCTCACGTGGGTGTGCTGTACTTCGGCAACCGTCCCGCTCACTTGTTTGCTGGGCCGCTCACGGGAGAGGCGACCGTCGCAACCATCTGCGATTGCGCTCTGCAGGTTGTCCTGTCGCCGCCCAAGGGACTGGGCGAGGGGTATGCTCGCAGTGGCTACGGTCCCCCTCGAACCGGCGTTTTGGTGTGCCCAAGCTGCCTCGCCAAGCTGTCGATGGTGTGCGCAGATAAAACACCATTGGGAAAGACTGCTCGCCGGTTGCTCTATGAGCTTGGGTGGGGGGGAGAGGACCCTCCCCACATCTGGCGAGTGCGCAAGACGCGCCTTCTGCCGGCCGACGACATTGCCGGTTCGCTCGCGGTGGCCCCTCCGCCTATCGATGACCGCCAGCCCAGTGGCTCTTGACTGGGACCTGATCCCCGCGGTCAGACGCCAGCCCGGCGGCATAGCCGGGACTTCTCTCGGATCTGTCTCCTCCTAGCCGATGATATTTCCATGGTGCGACTCAGGTTAAGCCAACATCCATTTGCCAACGGTTTCCCTCAAGTGTGCCCGGGGTGCGGTCACCCGTACCAATGGAAGCTGACGATCAAAACCATCTGGTGCTCGGGGATCTACCATCGCTGTCGAGACTGCAAATGGACGGAGCGCAACCGTCTCGTTGAGCGGTGCGAGAGGTGCCGTCTAGACCCAGCGCGGGGATTTGTCCACGATGGTGGTTGAGGACGGCTGCCAACGGGACGTTGGCGACCTCTTACCACCAACGGAAGGCTGCCCACCAGTCGCACAGCGCCATGATACGGGCGACATTTTCTAGCACCTTGGATCGGTATCCTCGGCCCTTTGCTTGGGTGGGCGGATAGGTGCTCATCAGCGCGCAATCACTAGCGGCGGCGGCGTATGATCGCTCCGTCAATAGGGCCACCTGGGCAGGGGTTACGAGCTCGGCGGCATCGGTGGCCGCGTTGGTCAACATGGCCTGGCCGGTGTTGTTCGGCGCTGGACTCGTCGGGTCGAAGGGCTGGCCCGTGCGGCTGCGGTGCACACGGTCAAGCTCGGCTGAGAGCTGGTCGCGCCAGGTTCTGGCAATGTCGACCGGCTGAGAGCTGGATAGCAGTAGCGGCCAGATGGAAAGCAATCGGGCAGCAACTAGCGCAAATTGCTGCCCGCGGTGCTGCTGGGCCTCGTGGCCTTTGACCTTTGGATACCAAGAAGCCTCGAGTTCGGCCATGATCCGGGCGAGCCGCTCGTTGATGGCTGGTGAGAAAAATACCAGCTGTTGCTCACGCGGTGAGAGTAGCTCGAATTTTGCACGCGTCCTTTCCATCTGCTTCTTGAACCAATAGCCGGGAGTCTGATGGAGAGTTCGGCTTGAGGCCGAAGAGGCCATCGGGGGCATTTGAGACGGCGCATGGGCGAGCAGTTGCTTTCGTCGGGCCACGTAGGTTAGACCGCCGCCGGCTGCGCCCAGGACTACCAAGCCGCCGATCAGTGCCGGAATACCAGGACACATGCTCCACCTCCAAACAGCAAAACGGCCCCCCCCCACCATCTGACAGAGCAGGGGGCGGCCCGAGTCCCATCTTAGGGGAGTTTGGTCCTGTTGGAAACTCAGCAGCGCTTCGGGCGGCGGCTTGGCGGAGCCGCTTGTGCAATCTGGCCGAGTAAGTTAGCCTGACCCTCAGACCGGTGGGGAGCGTTGAGCGCCGCGGCCATGAGCACTCTTGCGCTCACCATGTACGCTCCCAACGCCAGTCCTCGCTCTTTCCTGGGCACCATGCCCACGTCACAGCTGCGTCCGTTCCGCGGAGCCCGCGACACGTTGGCGCTGATGGCCGAGAGTGCGCTTGGGGATCACGGTGAGCGCAGCACTATCGTGCGCACGTTCACGACATGGGTTGTGGGGGAGCTCTGGCCCAAGGATTACCTCGGGGAAATCCTCGCCATCCGCAACGTCCTGCTCCAGCCCAGCCCGGGACGGCCCGGTGCCGTTTTATTTCGTTACACCAACGATCCGCGCCACGTCGAATTCGTCAAGACGCCCGAGCGGCAGGTGGTGGAAATTCAACAGCACGGCACCACGGCTGTAGACTGCGACGAGCTGGGCCTGATGGCAGCGACGATGCTGCTGCAGGTCGGGCGCAAGGTCGAGTACGTCGCCCTTGGCTTTGCGCCCGACTCGCTCACTCACGTGGGCCTGCGCGCCCAGGAGCCAAAGAGTGGGTCTTGGATTTGGATCGACGCGGTGGCAGGCGAGCGCGAGCGCGCCGCTGCCGAGGGCGCAAAACAACTGCTCGTGTGGAGCTTGGACTGATGGCTAGCTGGAAACAGGTGTATCAGCAAGGCGACCAGATTGGTTGGGCTTGGACCACTGATCCTTCCGCCACGTTCGTGTCGTTTGACTGCGGCCCGACCCGAGGCATTCACGTGTGGGACCGGGCCCCCACTTTCTGGGGCCAAGTGCTGCGCAAGCCGCCGAAATACATTG
Organism: Deltaproteobacteria bacterium; assembly: GCA_019314085.1. The sequence goes on from JAFCZZ010000007.1 coordinate 42,825, forward strand.
GCCAGCCAAACTACTACCACTTCTACAATCGCGCCGACGGCTCGTTCTTGGGCTGGTTCTGGGTGGGCCACGGCACAGCTCTGGTTGTTGCGCGGTTCTGCCCCAACACATACGTACTGACTCCGCAAGGAACACAGGTGACATGATGCGTTTCTATCGCAACTACTCAGCCCCCCCCACTCAGCCGTTTGCGCTGCCCATCAGCAGCCATCCGCCGTCGGCCCCCTGCGGCCCCGGCGCCAAAACGGCTCACGGTCAGTTCGTGAACCGCGGCGGCGTGTTCGAGGGCGCTGCCATGAGCCAGGGGCAGTCGCGCTGCGGCTACTGGTCAGACAACGTCGGGCAGGTCCCACTGCGCAACGAGTATGACTATGGCCGCGGCGGCCCACCGACATCGACCTCGCTCAGGACTGTCCAAGCGTGGCCGCCTGAGACCCCCAGCCGGTTCCAGCCCCGGATCGTCAACCTGGGCTACCCCGGTGCCCAAAACGTGGAGCATCCCACCGACTCGCTCGGCAATGCCGATGTGCAGCGCCCGCTGCAAGCTGGCGTGGACTCCACCCGCGGTCGCCGCATCTGGGCGGGGCCTTCGGGCCCGCAGCCGGGAATGACGGCTCGGGGCGGCGTGCTGGACGGCAACGCTCTGGCCACGGGGCAGAATTTGCACGCGGCCTACTACACTGGTGAGAGCCCCAGGACGCTGCAGCCTCGCAGTGATCTCCGCACGATCCCAAACCCCAGGGTACAGGGTCCGGTGACGGAGGTCGGCTGGGGAGTAGACGGCCCCGAGCAGCAGCGGCGCAACTACGGCGCCATGGAAGCTGCCCGTCCGGTGGGTTTCCCCCGTCTGGGGGGCGCTGGCGCAAACGTGGCTGCCACGGCGGTCCAACTAGGGCCTGCGGGTGGCTGCCCAAAAGCCGTATCCGCTAGTGTATTCGGCGGCCGAGTACCTGGCGGAGTCATCGCAGCTAGCAGTGTTTTTCGCACTCCCGTGCGGGTCATCGAGGGCCCGGTGTCGCCGGTCTCCACCGTGCAGCCTGCCGTCCGATCTGTGCCGGCTGCAGACAGCTGCATGGCCCTGGGCGGCCCCGGCCCCGATGGCTTAGGCTGAGCCCCAAGGACGATCCCATGTATGATGACTTCGAGCTCGAGACCCTATTGGCGCCTCCCCACCAGCTGACCGAGGCGCCGCTGGTCGATCCGTCTCCGATCAGTCGGGATCTGGAGTTGACAGGTGAGCTGACAGGTCCCGATCGGGCCCGTATGGCGGCCGAGCACGGACGGTATCTCAGTGGAGTGGACAACATGTCGACACAATCGGACCCGCGTGAAAATCTAGTCGAAAAGGCCGAGCATGCCGAGGTCTTCGACATGGAGGCGCAAGACGACGTGCTTGGCAGTGGCATCTTCGATCCCTACCATCGAGGCGGCACTGCCAACCGCAACGCAGGGGTTTTTGCGAGCAAAAACTCGCTGCCCGGTTACCTGGCTCGCGAGGTGCCATTTACGGCAAGCACTGAGGTGACCGATCTCACCGACGGGGCCGCGGTAGTGACCGTCCCCGCCGGCGGCATGGCCTACGTCGAGCGCGACGGTCATCTTGCCGACATGAACTACCCCGGACCGATTCCGCAGCCCCCGGTTTTGGCTCCTGTGGCCCTCACGACCCGGGACGAGCCCTACGCCATGACGGGACCTGCCAGTCCCCAAGGCTGGGACGTGGACACGCTGCTGCAGGCTGCTGACGCGGCCCCCTACGGCGTGCCGCCCACCAGGAACACCGGCACCCCCGGTCCAGCGCCCGTCCCTCAGCGACGAGCGGTGAGCGGCCTGGGTCAGGCTGCCTGGCCCCCGGGCCATCCACCTCGCCAGCCCATGTTTCACGTGAAACAATTGCCCCAGAGCCCCGCGAGCCGGCTGGTGGCCATGGTGCCGCACCAGACCCGTTTGGCGGCTCAATCGATCGTCAGTCCGGTGGTGGCTCGCATGGCCTTCGGGCAGGACCCGGCCGAGCAGAGCCCCACTAAGACGCTCGTGGCCTATGGCGTTGCGGGAGTTGTGGTGGGCGCGGCGTTGCGCATGCTGCTTGGCGCTCGGAGGGCCCGATAATGTACCGAGCCATGTTGCCAGATCGGGACAGCGCGCAGCTGACCATGAACCCGGCGGTGGCCAGCCCACCGGTGCCCGAGCGCGACAGCATCTTCGGCGACACCTACGACGGCGTCCCCAATCCGATGGTGCCGTTCAAGCACGCCTATCCGACGCGGTTTCACGGTCCGGTGTGGCGCATGGCCCAACCGGGCCACGTTTACGCCCGGCAGCCCTATGCGAGCCCCCCGTTTCTGGGCTTGGGAGCGGTCAGTGAGCCGTTGACGGGCTCACCCCTTGCTGATGCCGCCCTGGGCGCGCTGATCGGCTGGGTGGGCGCTCCGTCGCGAGACCAGGCGCTGACCTATGCCGCCGTCGGCATGGTCGTGTCGGGTTTCTTGGGCAGCGTAGGACTGCTCGGGCTGCTCGGGTTTGAGCTGTACCAGGCTCACACCCGAGGCCGATTGCGCCCCGAGTTGAGCGGGGGTTGACCTGACCGTACTGACACCGGGGCGCGATGGCGCCACACACTGGAGCGAGCAATGAGTTACAAGAGCATGGGCGAAGATGTCGGAGGCGGGTGGGCTCAGATGGCCGAGTGCATCGCAAATGGCGGGGCCTGGACCGGAACCTCGTGCGACTACAGCGGCCAGGTCGACATCATGGCCAAGGAGATGTGCGAGGGCGCCGGCGGCATCTGGGATCCCGTAGCCAAGACCTGCGGCATCATCGGCGGCGCCCCTCCGCCCACGACGATCCCCGGCACGACTCCGCCGACCACGACTCCGCCTTTGACTCCGCCGAGCGTCACCCCTCCGGTGGCTCCGCCCCCTCCCCCGACGACAGGTCCCCCGACGACTACTCCCCCGGCGGCCAAGGCGGAGATTTTCGGCCTGCCGCCACTGGCGGTGGGTTTGGGAGCTGCGGCCCTCGGCGTGGTGCTGGTAGGGGCCCTGGCCAAGAAGAAGAAGCGCTGAGCCTGGGGGTTCTTCTCCGAGTGGATGGCACGATGACCAGGACGGCAGCAGCAGAGCAATGGAGTCGAGCATGAGTTACCGCTCCCTCGGACTAGCGTCCCGTAGCGCTGTCGGCGGCTGGGCACAGGTGGCCGAGTGCGTGGCGGATGGCGGGACCTGGGACGGCTACAAATGCGTCAAACTGGGCTCCCCGTCGATGCAGGAGCGCGCCTGCAAGGCCTCTGGAGGCTCCTGGGACTCTGTCGACCAGCTGTGCTATTCGCCTGGGACCGATAGCGGTAACGGCTCGGGCGAGACCTCCACCACGACCGGTGGAGGTGGCGGCTCGGGGGGCTCGAGCACCCCCAGGTCACAGATTTCCTGGGGGCAGATTGGCGTGGCGGCGGCGGTTTTGGTTGGAGCCGGCTGGTGGCTCAAAACTCGAAGTAAGAAGCGCTGAGCCGCTGGGCTTGCGCCAAAGGGAGATGATGATGCTGCACGGATTCAGTGGATTGGGTCAGGAGACGGCTCAGCCCGGTTGGGCGCAGATGGCCGAGTGCATTGCCGGCGGCGGGCAGTGGACGGGCACCCAGTGTATCCCAGGTCAGGTTCCGGTCGCTGAGCGAGCTTGCTTGGCCGCTGGCGGCATCTGGGATCCGTCCACTTCCCAGTGCTCGGTACCGATCGTTACCCCGGGCCAGCCCCCCCAGCAGCCTCCCCCCAAGGCTGGGCTCTCCACCGCGGGCATGGTGGGTATTGCAGCGGTGGCCGCCGTTGTTGCAGTGTTCTATCTCCGCAAGCCCAAGGCTCCGGGCAAGCGCTAAGGGGGCACGGTGTCGAGCCTACTGTCACAGAGCGAGATGCGGGCGGGGTTGCCGGACTTTGCTGGCGCCACGTTGGTGGACAAGCTCGTCAGTGGGCGCAATGCGGCGGCAGCTCGGCTGGGTAAATTCACTTCCACGCTGAGTTACGCGCCGGCGGCGGCCGCGGACTTGCTCCACGAGATCAAGGCTTGGCAGGACCGCAACTACGACCTGCTCAACACTATGATGCGGGATCCAAACACCGACACGCTGCCCGAGCAGGTCGCGTTTGAGTTTGGTCCCCAAAAGGCCCAGGCGCTCATCGTAGCGGGCTTCTCCGAAGCGGCTCGGGGGATGGGTCCCTGGATCAGTGGCGACTTGCAGCGCAACATGGGCCTTGATCCAAGCATCTCCGAGCCGTGGGTGCGTGCCGACGCCAAGCATCGGCTGCAGGTGTTTGGCTCGATCGTCAGGATGGACAACGATGGCGATCTGGAAAAGATCTTCCGCCCCGAGCAGTCCGGCCCCCAAGCTCAAAGCGGGCTTGGCGTATTGCCGGCCGTGATAGCCGCGGTCGGCGCCAAATGGCTGATCGTCGCCCTCATCCTGACTTTCCTGGCCACTGTAGCGCTGTTTCTCGTGTTCACCTACTCGACCGAGCAGTTGCGGCTCAACAACAAGATCATGGCCGACCGGTGTAAGGCGGCTGAGGAGCGCGGCGACACTGAAACGGTGCGCCAGTGCATTGCCGCGGCGGCAGATTTGCAGAAGCATTCGCCCTTGTCCGAGCTCGGCCCCACTGTTCTGCGCTACGCCATGATCGGAGGCGGCATCTACCTTGCCATCACCGTCGGCGTGCCCGCGCTGGGGCGCGCGAGCGCGCAAGCCCGGCGGGAGGCCAAAGCGTGAGCGCCATCACCCATCGCGTGCTCATCGTTCCGCCCGGTGAGCCAGCTCAGGCGGTTCTGTGTTCGCTGGGCGAGAGCGGCGGGCCGGAATGCTTGCGCGTGGTCTCGCGCCATCGTCGCGTGGAGCCGGACGGCACTGAGATCTTCGTCGAGGACAAGGTCGGCAACCACTACGTGCCGCGCGTCATGTGGTTTCGAGCTCGCGGCAGGTGGCACCGGCAGATGCTGCGCCCCCGCCCCGCCGGTCGGCCTTGCGCCCTGACATTGTGTTCTGAGCAGGATGATCCTGTCACTAGGCTCCGTTGAGACGAGGTGCTCTAATGTATCACGCAATCGGCCAGGCTCCCGTGCTGCCCCCCGAGGGGATCCCCGCCCCGCCCGGCGAGCGCCCGCTGCCGGGCACCAAGGGCTCCTCCGAGTCAGAGGTGAGCTTGCTGGAGCGCTTCCCGCCGCTGTACGTGGCCCTGGGCGTGAGCGCTGCGGCGTCACTGGCGCTGACGGGTCTGATCTGGGGCGCCACCAGCCTGGTTCGTAAGAAGAAAAAAGGTAAGAAGGGAGCAGCTGCGTGAACTACAGCTGCTTTGATGCTCCGACCGGTCTGTACCGGTACTTCGCCGATGGGTCGACCCATCCGATCAACACCGACCTGCCTGTCCCTCGTCTGCCGCCTCGAGCTGGCAAGGTCGGGGTACCGGCTCGCGAGGCTGGCCGACCGCTGCCGTCTGCAGCTCGCGAAGTGGGCCGCGGCATGAGTGCTTGCGGTATCATCGTGCAATGCTCTTCGCCTGCCCTGAGCGGCTGGTGGTCCGAGATGGAGCCAGCCTCCAAGCGCAACGTCATTGTCGGCGGTGTCGTGGCGCTCAGTGTCCTCACAGCAGCGCTACTGCTCGTCGAAAAGCTCAACCACAGGAGTCCGTAAGCCCATGTTTGGACAGCCCCCTCCCCAGCCCCGTTACATGCAGGCCGTTGCCGGCGCCGATCAGTTTGGCGGCTACCCCAACCAAGAGGGCAGCGCTTATCTGCCTGGCTTCGGCGCAGAACAGTTCGGCGACGACATGTCCTATCTGCCGCCCGCCGACCCTCCGGCCGAGCTCCCCCCGGGCACGATGACGCCGACGGACAACACCATCCCGCCCGATCTGACCGTCGCTCCCAAGGGTGTGCTTGGCTACGCGTGGAAGGCCGCGTCCATCGCCTCGGCCGGCGCGGGGGCCTATCATGGCTACAAGCGCAACCAGTCGGTGGGCTGGGCTGTGGTGTGGGCTCTGTTGGGCGGGGTTTTCCCCGTCATCGTGCCAGCCATTGCACTGGCCCAAGGCTTCGGCAAGCGTAAGGTCGGTCGCTGAGATGGGTAAGCTTACCGATCTTCTCGCTCGAGCCGGTCGCCGCGCATTGGGCGCGGCGGGTGGACCCATTGATTGGTGGACGATGTGGTACCGGATGCAGACAGGCCACCCTTGGGCACATCTGGGCTGGTTTGCCCTGTCCGGCGCCTACAAACCCAACATGGGCGACTACAATTGTGACTTCCTCCGGCTTGTTCGCCCGGGTGACGTTGGTCGGTCGGACCTGAACCATTGGTGCCCCCCGTCCGATAGGTACGAAGCGTTGCTGCCGGGCCGCATGAACGCGCCGCTCGGTGCCGCCAAGTACTGGTGGGTTTATGGCAGGTCGATCGCGGCGCCGGGATGGCAATTTGACGGCTGGCTGTGGGCCAACCCGGCGGTTGTGGCGGATTTGCGCGCTCTTCCGTCGCTCTCTTACGGAACCGAGATCTACATCGGCGGCTAATCGGGAAACAACGGCAAGCACAAGACCGGGCGGCAACATGAAACAGATCCAGTTCGAGCAAGAGCGTCGCTTCTGGCGCGAGATGTACTCTGAGTCCCGCTCCATCGTGACCGAGGTGTCTGAGTACGAGCTAAAGAGCGGGCACGGCCGGGACGACGAGCTCACGGTGTTTCAGGAAGGCTCGTGGGTGCTGGTGCTGACCGTGAATCCCTTGATTGAGTACGTCGGGCTCACGGGCTACGATCTTGACGACGAGCCGGTGAGCTGCGACACGCTCGAGGACGGGTTTGTCGACGTACTCGAGCCCTTCGGTTCGGTGTTCTTCCAGAACGACTGGGAGATCGCGGAAGTGTTCGGTTCTGCCCGAGCACCGTTTGTCGAGCTGGACGAGGAGGCTGTGGCCTCCAAGCTGGCAGACTACATCGCTTGTTGAGGGATCCACATCGGAGGCTGAGAGTGGCGAGTCGAGCGAAACGCAAGCAGCGCATCCGGGGTGGGCGCGCCGACAGATTTGCCCCTTCAGATTTTGACGAGGCTCAGCTGAGGCGGGGCACCGCTCACGAGCTGGAGCACACCAGCACGTGGTCAACGGCGCAAGAGATCGCCATGGACCACTTGGTCGAAGATCCGCGCTACTACGAAAAACTCCAGGCCGTGGAGGCTCAGCCCAATCGGGCTCGACGGCGCGTCTATGACACGTCCGAAGAGGCGGCTGCGATGCGCGCTCGTTTTGTGGATCGCCCAGTGCAGACCGAGACGGAGTTTGCTTTTGACTGGCCGCCGATGTTGCAGCACATCGGCACCAGCCTTGCCGTGGCGTACGCTTCGGACAAGTGGCAGCCCAAGGACAGAAACGGCCGCCGCAAGCTCGAGCTGTACAAGCATTTGGCCGAGAGCAAGAACCGCATCTTCTGCGTTCCGGACATCGTAGGCTGCGACGACGATCCCAATGCGGACTGGCCGACCTATGGGCCGGTCGTCGACTTCTCCGGTGTCCCGTTGCCGAAGCACTTTGCGGTGCTGGGGCTGTTCAAGGAGGCCAACGTGCAGCTTTACACTGGCGGCACACCACAGCGTCCCACCATGGGTCCTGCCAGCTCTGACGAGGGCGTGGTGACGATGACGGTGGGCCACGGTATGTTGGGGGGCAGCTTGCTGCGCTGGAGCAAGCTCGATGGCGGTCGCAAGGACCAGCCGTTCCTGTTCGTGTACACCGCTTCGGGCGGGGTGCACTTCATCATCGTGGGCGAGAAGCTCGCGGTGCATGCCGACGGCATCACCGGCTGAAGGGATAGGCACGTGAACGGTACGGAGATCAGGGCCTATCTTGGTAACAAGCACTCCGCCGAGCGCGAAGCCAAGATCTTGGAGATGGTCCGCCAGGGCCACTATCTACTCAACTGGGTGCCGATCCACATCGATCACGGCGGCCGCCGCGCCATCCTCTACACGTCCAACGACGCGTTGCGGCTGGGAGACACGAGCAACAGCTTCCGCCCGGGAATGACGCAGCGCACTGAGCAGCAGATTGCCGACGAGCTCAACGCCGTGCTGGGCACTCCCAAGCTGAGCGACGAGACCTATCGGCAGGCGGCGATCCGGCCCAAGCCATGCTTGCACTACGGCGGGCCCAAGATGGCCGACACCGATACAATGATCAAGCACTCGGCTGCCGTGGACGCCCAAGTGGGCCCGCTAATCGAGGAGCTATACGGCTCGGAAGTCGATCCGCGCGAGCTGCTCATCTCTCCAGTGGGCAAGGACTGGGACAACAGCCGCCGTCTCATCGGCAGCCCCAAGGTCCGTGGACAGCCCGCCGCCATCAACTACGGCGGTCACCGCGAGGACATGGGTCCCATCGCCAAGACTGGCCCGTTCCCATCGGCGACGATGTACCCGCCAGTGGTGGTGCATCAGTCCGAGGGCCGCGCCCACTCATTCAACCACACCGACTACTCGCAGGTGGGACGGTTTTACATGCGGCTAGTGGAAATCTGCGAGCCTGTTGGGCTCAGCGGCATGGGCGCCGTCGGTGGAGCGGTGTGTCAGCCAGGCTCTGCATGCCGCCTGCCTGACGGGACAATGGGACAGAGCCGCTGCGCCGACATCTACGACGTGGCCCAAGACCCGGAGCTGTGGCCGCTGGTAAGCCACAACGGTCCAGTGTACATGCGCCACTTTGCCGTGCCATGGGAGAAGCCCACGGGCACGGGTGCTGGACACAGCATCTGGCAGGGTTTCGACGTCACGCCTCCGCCAGCTAGCCTCGTGGAGCCCGATGCGCCGGGCCCTAACGTAGAGGTGCCGCCCGAGAGCGACGGCGCCTCTCTCGCTCAGCGCGTTGGCGTTTTCGGAGCGTCGCTTGTAGCCAGCTGGTTTGGTACTAAATGGCTCACTGGGCGGCGCTGACCGCTGCAGGGGCGGAAGTGGACTTGGCCGCACGCTGCTCTGGCGGCTTCGCCCCCAGCTCTGCCCGCTGCTCTGCCTGAAACTGTTTGCTGAGCTCGGCAATGCGGTGGAAGGTCTTGACGCGCAGGATAATGCGCTCGTCTCCGGTGGCTGCCCAGATCCCGCCGTAGATCCCAAACACGCAAGTAGGTCCGGTTGCAGAGCTAATGAGGCGAGAGCGGCAGGCGCTGCGTCCGCGGCTGATTCCATCGACGATGGTGACGATGGCTCGTTCGGTGCTCTGCTCGTCCAGCCCCACCAGTTGCGTGGCGGTCCAGCCTCGAGTCGTCTTGCCGTTGCCAGAGGCCCCGAGCTTGCGCTGCCCAAGGCCCCAGCTCTGCCCCCGGCCCTGTTTGTCAGGATCTCCCCGGCTCATCTTGCCCTTCCCAGCGTGCACATCGCGCCGAAAGCCGCTCTCGTTGAAGCTGACGGCCAGCAGATACTGGATGAGCTTGTCTGTGTTGCCCTGCCAGGGCCGCAGGCGCCACGCTGCGGCGCACTCGGTGTCCGCCTTACTCTTTGCCCACCGGGCCACAGAAGCGGGCTGACAGCGCGGGTGAGCCTTCCAGGTCATCTCGCCTGCGACCTTGTGGATCACGGTCGCAATCATGCGGTAGCGCTCGGTGCCCTCTGCCGCCGTCTCAGGCCGGGTGTGCTGCCCATCCCACTGCGGGTTTGGCAATGGCTCGGCGCACAGTAGCGAGTTTTTTTGCTCGCAGCCTGGTCCCGCATCTGGCTGCACCACGGTTTGGCTGTAGATGCTGCGACCGGCGGGTTGTAGCGCCAGCATGATCATCAGGATCAGCTCTGGATTCAACATAAGTTCTCCTACCGGCTAGGCCCTCTGGCTCGTTAGGGAGCTAGAGGCCAGGACCACGGGGTAACTGCTATTGGGGGTGAGGGTAGGGACAAGTGGGTTATCCGTCAAGACGGCGGCGGCCTTGTTGCTCGCGGGGCTTGCCGTAGGCCTCAAAACCGAGGTACATTCTGGGTCGGACCTGCATGACGGTTTAGCGGCCGAGGCGTAGGACCATGGATTCGTCCATGTTGTCTCCCTACCAGCCGTGACCCATGCCCGATACGCCGAGCGCGCCCACTCAGTGGCTGTCAGCCTCCGCTGATCCTGCCGCCCAGCTGCCTCCAGAGGGACCGTCGTTCGAGACGGCGCCAGCGCCCCAGCACCGTCAGCTACCTCCGGCCCATGCCGGTGCCGTGACTGCCCCTCAACAGTCCCGTCTTGCCCCGCGAGCGTCGGTGGCTGCGCTGCCGATCCAAGCAGGCGCCGGTCCCGGCCTCAGTCCCAATGTGCCTCCAGGGATCCGGCCAGCGGGCCGGACTGCGGCGCGCACTCATATTATTTCCCCTCAGCCCGTGGGCGAGGTGAGCGGGGACTTTGGTGGCCACTTGCTTGGCTTTTCCACCTTGGCCGTAAGCATCGGCGCCATCGCCGGCACCCGCTACGGCGGCATGTACGGGGGAGTGGCCGGCAGCTTGTTTGGCGGCGCCCTAGTCAACATCTACCGAGCCGTGCGTTTTGCCATGGACGGCAGCCCTGAGGCAGATCGGGAGGCCGCCATCAGCGGCACCTACGCGCTGGCTGCAGCGGGCTTTGGTGGCGCGGTCATCTACAAGCTCGACCGCAAGCGCCGGCTTGTCCCCAACTCCTCTGCCCGATCTAACGGGCGCCGCTCTTGCGACTTTCGCCCGACCGGACCGTGAAAGGCTGACCGATGAGTAACGATGCGTCCGAAACGATGGGCGTCGATGCCCAGATGGGGATCGTCAGGATCTTGCGCGCCTACCCCACGTTTGCAGAGCTGTACCAGGGAGAAACGGTTGCCGGCCACGCAGTTGCGTTGAGCGAGGGTGGCATCGAGCTGGATGAGCAGGCTGGACAGGTAGGCTATGACCCGCGGCTCATCTCAGGAGTCGCGACGCCTCTGGGAGCCAAATGCCTGCTGTGGCTGCCCATTTTGCTGGCGCGCAGCGGGGTTGACCGGCTGCCCTACGTCTACACGCTGTACTGGCGGATGAGAAACACCTACGACTACAACCAACAGTTTCAGCGGCCCTACCACTTCCCCAAGCAGGCACAGGGCGTAGCCGAAACGCTTGTCGAGGCCGGCCCGCGCGTGGTCATTCCAGCAGCGTGCCCATCGGTCACCTACGTGCAGCCCGAGCCCGCCGTAGGGCTAGTGGCCACCCAGAACATGTTGCACGAGAACTTCCGGCAGGTCGGAGCCGCCGGTGCCTTTGACATCATCAACTCGGACGGAGCCCGGGGCGCCATCCAGCAAGGCATCGCGGCCTCGAGCCCGCTGGGCGGTCACCTGCGACCGGCCTTCACGGCCTATGAATGCATCGCCGCCGGCGACGAGCTGGTCATCGTCGTCACCCGTGGCGACACCGATGAGCAAGCCGCGCCCAACTGGGACTTTGCAGGGGTCGACGGGGCGTTTAACACGTTCTACGGCGACCCGGACTATCCCGATCTCGGCGTCTACGTGCTGGTGGGGACTGGCCCGTGAGCGACGCCCGGCAAAACAAATGGTTTCCGCGAGCTGATGTCACTCGCGGGGATGCGGGCGATCTCGTCACGCCGATTCTCTCCGGCACGGTCAACCCCATGGGAGCTGTGGCCGGCCGCGTGCTCACCACCGATGGCGTCACCAATGGTGGGGTCTGGCAGCTGCTCGGTGACGCCAACATTGCAGTTGGTGCCAACATTGCAGTTGCCAAGCTTGCCGCCGGCGCCATCAACACCACGTTGCAAACCAATGGCGCGGGCAACGTCGTGTGGGCTGCGGCAGCTGGCGGGGTGCTGGTTACAGCCATCGTTCAAGGCGAGGTCAACACTCTGGGGGCGGCCGACACCGTCTTTCAAAGTGATGGCGTAACCGCCGGCGGCGTGTGGCGAAATTTCTTGGAGCTACCCGCGGCGGGGTACGTGCAGCTGGGGTTGGACGCGGGCAGTGGCGCGGGGAGCGCTGCGGGCGCAGGTAGCGTTCGCCTACAAAAGGACTTCGTCTTTTCGTATAGGAACTCAGTAGACGGTGCGGATCATACCGCCGTCAGTTCGAGAGCAGCTAGCGATTACTTGTACATCGGCGGCACAGACGGGGGGTCGAGACCGAACAGTATTATTGCAGATTCGTCTGGCGGAATCGAATTACACCGCAACGGCACCCTGCATTTGTACGCGTTCTCGAACGCGTTGCGCATGTATCAATCGTTGCTTGAGTTTGAGGCATCACAACCGTCGCCAGTTATTGATCAGCAACCACTCACCGCCACCGCCACCACCGGCCAGCTCCTCACCGTCCAAGCCCAAACACTCAACAGCGCTGGGACGGGAGCTTCGACCGGTGGCGCACTGCTGCTCGCTGGAGGGGACGGCACCCACACCGACGACCACGGCGGGCACACCTATGTGCGCGGTGGGCGAAACGTGGGCGCAGGCACAGGCTCTGACGCCAACGTGGCTCTTCACGTCCAGGTCACCGACGCGGTCAACTTCCAGTCGGGCGAGCGCATCCTCTACATCGGGGACGCGGTCGCGGCTCCAGCTGCCAATGCCGCGAACGGCTCGTTCCTGTGGTCTGCCTCAGCGGTCCTGACGACCTCCCAGTTGGCAATGCCAGCCGCTGGGTATTTGCAGATGGGCCTTGTTGCTGGCAGTGGCGCTGGGAGCGCGGCGGCGACAGGCGGCGTTCGTCTGCAAGGCAACGGTGCTGTTCAGGGGCGGATTGTTTTTCGTGGACACACCGACGCCGCGGACGTGGCCGGAATCAGCAGCGATGCGAACAGTTGGACGTGGCTGGGAGGACCACACCCCACAAGACCTGACTGGATAATTGTAGACCCCATCGGGACATTCGCTATCCGCATCAACGGGTTCCAGCAATACTATTTCAACAGTTCCGGCCTTCATTTTGCTCAAACTGCGCATGCGATTTGGGATGCTGGATGCGTAGCGCCAACCGTTCTGCAAGCGGCTCTCGCCGCCCCCGCCACAACAGGCCAACTCTTTACCATCCAAGCCCAAACTCTCAACAGCGCCGGCGCCGGAGCGTCGACCGGTGGCGCACTGCTGCTCGCTGGAGGGGACGGCACCCACGCCGACGACCACGGCGGGCACACCTATGTGCGCGGTGGGCGCAACGTTGGCGCAGGCACAGGCTCTGACGCCAACGTGGCCCTGCATGTCCAGGCCACCGACGCGGTCAACTTCCAGTCGGGTGAGCGCATCATCTACATCGGGGACGCTGTCGCGGCTCCAGCTGCCAATGCCGCGAACGGCTCGTTCCTGTGGTCTGCCTCAGCGGTCCTGACGACCTCCCAGTTGGCAATGCCCGCCGCTGGGTATCTGCGCATCGGTGACCCCGCCGGCGGCGCGCACCCCGCTCCTGCTGCGGCGACAGGTGGCGTTCG
>JAFCZZ010000380.1 GCA_019314085.1 Deltaproteobacteria bacterium
CTGAGGTCTATCTCATCGAGGGATTGAAGGAGATAACACCCGACAATGCAGTCAAGCGGGTAGATATTATCGATCTGGCCAAAGATTTTGGGGTTTCCACGCAGGCAATCTTGTGGCGCCTTGTGAATCTCAAAAGGATCAAGAAGGCGCAGGTTCAAAGGATTCTAGATGAACCCGATTTCCGGGATATCGACCGCACGATGCGGCGAGGCCTTTGTGAAGAATACAAAACGTCAAAATTCCCCGCTCGATTCACCTCTCTTGCCTGTCGATGCCTGATGGAGGGTAAGATCTCGCGCGGTACGTTTGCGGAATATTTAGAAATCGAGCGATCCGAAGTGGACGACCAACTCGCAGAGATGGGATTCGCGGAAGAGAGCTATGAAAAGATTGCTGTTGCTTGATGCCGATGTGATCATCGATCTGCATAGCCTCGATCTGTTCGAGAAGATTATCAAGGCATACGACGTATATGTTCCGAGGACGGTTTTTCGTGAGGCACGGTATTTCAAGAAAGAGGGGCGTAAGGAGAAGATCGGTATCGCCGGTAAGGTGACGGTGGTCGATGTTGCCCCTGAGGATCTAAACCTTGTCCGGATCGAAGCGAAAGAGGCGCGCCGGGGTATCGACGCCGGGGAGATGGAGGCGATAGCGTATTTGAATACGGCGGAGGAGGATCTGACGTTTTGCACCTGTGACAAGGCGGCCATCACGCTCGTTTCATACATGGGGCTTGAAGAGCGGTCGGCGAGTGTGGAGAAGATTCTAAAAAGTTCAGGGCATCACAAAAAGAATCTATTCCCCAGGCATCTGGATAAAATGTTCAAAGCGTGCGTCAAGGAAGGGAAGACATTGCGGATTCAATTCAAGATATGATCCACCGGTTGTTTGTTTCTCTATCATTTTCTCATGGACATTCTTTGTGGCGGCGGGCAGGATAAGCTTTACCGAGGGCTTGGTTACATCAACTCCCGAATGAGGTTGCCAAAATTGGAATTATGGGTGATAATGCTTTCACTATTTAAGGGCTGTATGGGAGGAAGCCATGGTGAAACAGCTTAAAATCATAGTAGAGAAGCATCCCGATGTGTATGTCGCATATCCTCTTGGATTAAAGGGGGTCGTCGTGGGGGAAGGGGATACCTACGAAGAGGAACCCGCCGTTCTGGAAGCCTTCATCGCTGAGGCAAGAGTAGCAATGTAATGGCTAAATTTCCTGTTGATGTTTCTGTTGAAAAAATAATCAGGATTTTTGAACTGTTGGGATTCAACCTTGTAAGGAAGGGTAATCATATCGCCATGGTACGGGAGAATGCCGATGGGACGCGAACACCAATGACCATACCAAACCATCGGACAATAAAAGGTTCAACCTTGCGTACTATTCTCACACAGGCGGGCATATCGAGAACCGATTTCCTGGAAGTGTACGGGAAGAAGTAAAATCTGTTCTATAAAGGCCACTCTCCAAATTCACCATTATCCGACACACTATGTCGAGAAATTTTCGACATACTATGCACAATTATGCTTATAATGAGTTGGTTTTCAGCGCTGAACCTTCGGTTCTGTTGTCATTTTCAGATGGACATTCTTACAGACGGTATATAGGATGGCGGCCTGAATCATTCTGCCCCGGAGCGGCCTGCAGGTATGTGTAGCGATGAAGAATCAGTTTTCAAGATTTGACAGGCATAAGCATGTGCTTACCCTGTTTCCGAAGATTGAATCCGGGAGACAAGGTCATGGAAAAACCGGGTCGACCATACTTCAAGCTTTTCAGGGGATTTAACGAATGGTTCGACTTCCCTTTGGGCCTGTTCGATGTCGAGTCCGTCGATTGCGTCGTGGATGATGCTGAGGAAGGCGGCGGGTGTCAACGGGTCCGCCCCCTTCCAGTCTCCGGTTTGTCGCATTCGCGCTTCCAGGTGTGAGAGGTGCAAGGCAGGATGGTACGTGACGAACCATACGAGGTCGTACCAGTCTCTTCCCTTGACCCTGGTTTTCCAACGCCTGCAAAGGACCGCGTGCATCTTGCCGGCAAAGAGGTCGGGAACAGCGACAGTCCGCACCGAAAAGGGGATCGGTGCCAACAGAAATTTCATTTCCGTGTCGAACCCCGGCGGCGGATCAGTGTCCACCTCAAGCTTTATCTTCGTTACCTGTCCTCTGGGGATCTGCCGGGCTACCGCTTGGGGAGTATCGATGGAGAGCAGTTGCTCGAAGGTACGCGTTTTCAGAAAGGCTGATTGTACCGCGCTGCGCGTGGTTTTCTGACGCATTTCGATGTGGACGTCGAATCCGAAGGCGTTGAGTTCCCGTTGCAGGGCGTCCGTGTGGAACGACATATCGAACCGATCGTTCGGCGCCAAGAGCGAGAAATCGAGATCTTCGGAGAAGTGATCGAGTCCGTAGAGAACGCGGAGCGCCGTTTCTCCGTAGAAGGCGGACTTTTCAAAAAATTTGCTCCGCCAGAGTCCAAGAAGCGTAATTTCCTGGAGGATCTCTCTCAGCGCTCGCACATGATCTTCAACGGTGCGTGATTCATATTGTCCCAGCATATTGGCTATCGCTTCATGCATGGGTATTACCTCGCTTGTTACGCTTCAGCCTCCTGATGACGCCCGCCAACAGTCGTATCTTGCGCGACCGGCAGGCCTGGGCGATGCGGTCAATGCGATCGGGATCCAGCGGAGTGAGGGTTTCGCTATCGATCCGAAGGTTGTCAAGAAGGTACACCTCCATCTCTCTTTGTGTCGCTAAACCTGTTCCCCGGCTATGGGCTATTTTATCGGCGATCGCCTTCTCGGGGGTGGCGATGAGAAAGGAGCGACCATCGTCGAGCGACACGCGGTCAATGTCGAGCTGGTATGCCGCGAGGGGAATCCGTGAATAGATAAACAGTCCGAAAGGCGAGGAGAAACGCTTTGCTCTGCCGCTCGTGACCGACGTGACCGCCTCCACCCTCTCGGGAATGAACCCGTAATAGTGAAGCGCATAGTCGAGAGAGACACAGGAAGGACCGTATATCAGATTCGCCAAAAGTTCCCGTGATAGAGGGCTTCTGCGGAAATCATCGCCGAAGACGTACAGCCCCTTCTTGACCCGTATAATATGCCCCTTTCTGATGAGGGCAGAGATTTTGTCTCGCGGACGGGCGTAGTCCTTGAGACAAGTCATGAGTGTCTGATAGTCGAACTCCTCAAAGGGGACCTGCTTTCGTATTTTTTCTATCATGTGATCACCCGACATATTAGCTCTGTTGGAACGCATAATAGCATAATCCGACACACTATGTCGAGAAATTTTCGACATACTATGCACAATTATGCTTATAATGAGTTAGTTTTCAGCGTTGAATCTTCGGTTCTATTGTCATTTTCAGATGGACATTCTTTCAGGCGGTATATAGGATGGCGGCCTGAATCATTCTGCCCCGGAGCGGCCTTCCATCATGGATACGTGGATCTACACAGCCTTTTTTATCGTGGCGATCGCCACGGTCGCCGTCCTGCTCGTCAGCATCTCCATCATTGCGGTCTCTCCGATCACACGGGGGGCGATGTTCCATCCCTCGGCGCGGGTCAGGGTGAAGACCGCCCTCGATAATCTCCCCATGGAGAAGGATCAGTATCTGATCGATGTCGGGTGCGGCGACGGGCGGGTCCTGCGGGAGGCGGCGAGGCGCTACGGGGCTCGCTGCCGGGGGTACGAGGTGAATCCCCTGATGTTCTCGATTGCCTGGCTTTTAAGTCTGGGGCGGCGGGGAGTCACCGTTCGCTGCAGGAATTTCTGGCACGAGGACCTGGGGGAGGCGGATGTCGTGTACTGCTATCTCTTTCCCGATGTCATCGGGCGGCTGGCGAAGAAGCTCGGGGGGGAGCTCAAGGCCGGGACCCGCGTCGTCTCTTGCGACTTTCCCCTCCCGGGGTGGCGGCCCGTGAAGAC